>CAYMSE010000247.1:0-6832 GCA_964392935.1 uncultured Oleiharenicola sp. | reverse complement strand
AGGTGGCTGTGCCACACGACGGTGCGGTGGCCGGCGGACTCGAAGCGGCCGCGCAGGCGCGCCACCGTCTGCGGAGTGAGGGCGACCTCGGGCACGAGATAGATGGCGCTGCCGCCCGCTGCGAGCACCTGCTCGACCGCGCGAAGGTACACCTCGGTCTTGCCCGACCCGGTCACGCCGTGCAGCAGGTGCACGGCGAACTTCCGCGACGCCAGGCTGGCGCCGACCGACGCCACCACGGCGGACTGCTCCGCGTTCAGCACAGGCGGCCGGGCCGTCACGACCTCGCCGCCGCTCCACTGGTCGTCGTAGGCGATCCGCTCCACGTGGCGGACTTCCTCGTAGGCGAGGCCGCGCTTGACCAGCGCTGTCACCACGGCCGCGGCGGCCCCGAGGCGGGACAGCACGAGCGACTTCTTCACCGGCTGGAACTGCTGGCGCAGGAACTCGTACACGCGCACCTGCTGCGGCGCCTTCTTCCGCAGCTTCGCGAGCTCGCCGTCCGGCAGCGCGGCGCCGGCGGTGAGGTACTTCTCCTCCTTCAACCGCGCGCCCTCGCGCACCGCACCCGGGATCATCGCCTCGAGGACCGCCTCCATCCGCGCGGCGTAGTACCCGTGCATCCAGCGGGCCAGGGCGAGCAGCTCGGGCGTGAGCGCCGGGTATTCGTGCAGGACACCGGTGATGTTCTTCAACCGCTCGAGCGGCACGTCGGCCACGCCGTCCACCTCGAGGACGAGGCCGGGCCGGTGGCGGTTGAGGATCGGCACCTGCACGAGCGAGCCGGGGCGGACCGCTTCCCGCAGCTCCGGCGGCACCCGGTAGTGCAGGAGCTTGTCGAATCCGGCGAGGGGCTGGACGGCCACGATCATCGGCGCCAGTGCGCGGCGTTCGGCCGGGGGAGTCAAGGGTTAGGCGGACGCCACCGGCGCCGCGGTGGCACCCAATTTGCTTTTGACACCCCGAACCGCCGCCGCCGACATTCCGCCAGTGAGTCACGCCGTCCTCCGCGAAAAATTCAAATCGTTCCTGACCGAACACGGGCACCGCGTGACCAACCAGCGCCTGGCCATCTTCGACGCCGCGCTGGCGCAGGCCGAGCACTTCACCGCCGAGCAGCTGCTCGTCCATGCCAAGGCGATCGACGACTCGGTCTCGCGGGCCACGGTGTACCGCACGCTGCCGCTGATGACCGAGAGCCACGTGCTGCGCGAGGTGGACATCGGCTCGGGCGAGAAATTCTACCTGCGGATCGGGGAGGGCAACAACCAGGTCGCGCAGGTGGTCTGCGTCGATTGCGACAAGATCTTCGAGATCAGCGCGCCGTTCATGGAATGGTACGGCAGCACCGTCTCCCTCAAGCTCGGCCTCAAGCCGGTCTCCCAGCGCCTGCAGGTCAGCGCGCAGTGCATCGCCTACCGCTCGACCGGCAAGTGCCCCAATCGCGTGGCGAAATGATCAAACCCCAAGTGCCAAACTCCAAACCAACGCCCATCCTGGCAAAGCTGGCTGCGCGAATCCTGAAGTTCGGTTCGGTTGATTTGGCGTCGGGCGGTTCGGGATTTGGGATTCTCCAACATCATGGCCAAGCACGCCAAGCCTGACCCGCAGTTCGAGATCGCGTTCTTCGAGGCCATCCTGAAGCGCTGCCCGAGCTACACGGAGGTCGTCGGGCTCCTCGGCGGACTGTACACCAAGGTCGGCCGCATCGAGGACGGCCTGAAGATGGACCGCAAGCTGGTGAAGCTCGAGCCGGACAACGCGACCGCCCACTACAACCTCGCCTGCAGCCTGGCGCTCTGCAAGAAGCGCCCCGCCGCCCTCCAGTCCCTCCGCAAGGCGGTTTCCCTCGGATACCGCGATGTCGACTGGATGCTCCAGGACCCGGATCTCGAGACGCTGAAGGGCGATCCCGAATTCCGCCAGCTCCTCGGCCAGCTCAAGCCGCAGAGCTGAGTCCGTCGCGAAAGCGGGCCGGTCCATTCGGACCTAGGACTCTTTCCGGATTGAGCGATGGGAGGGACGGCTTCAGGGATGGGGTCCGATGGGCCGTCACTTCATCCGCGTCATCTTCCTGGTCGCCCTCCTCGGCCTCGCTCCCGCGCTGCGGGCCCAGGCGGTCATCACCATCAAGTTCGACGAGATCCCCACGGGGTCGTTGCCGGCGGAACTCTACGCGGGTTTCGGGCTGCACTTCGGCGCCGGTCCGGTCGGGGTACAGGCCGGCATCGCCAACGGCGACCCGGGCAACTGGGGGCTCGACGGCACCAACGGCCCGTACTTCCTCGGATTCAACGGCAGCCCGGCCTACGGCGAAACGGTCACCTTCGACGCGGCGGTGTTCGCCGTCGCCCTCGATGTCAGCGGCAGCAACGGCAGCTCGCCCACCGACACCTTCACGCTGACCGCCTTCTCCGGGGCGACCCCCATCGCCACGCAAACGGTGACGCTCGCCACCATCAACGCGTGGCAGACCGTGGCGGTCTCCAGCGTCGCGACCCCAAGCATCACCTCGGTGCAGTTCTTCAGCAGCGGCGGCGCCTTCCGCCCGTTCGGTGTCGACAATCTCCAGGTGACCGCGGTCCCGGAACCGTCGACCGCGATGCTGACGATGGTCGGCGCGGCGGGAGTGCTGCTGGCCGCGCGGCGGCGGCGTTTCAGGATCTGAGTCCGAACACGAGCTGCAGCATCGTCGCCAGGTCGGACCCGGGCGCGGGTCTGCCGCCACGGGTCCGGATGAGCGACTTGCCGCGAAAACCGCGCAGCGCCGCCTGGTCGACCGACAGAATCTCCACGCTGTTGGCCCGCAGGCCGGCGGTTTCCAGCGGCGTGAGCGGCGTCCACGCGAACGGCAGCCCGGTCACGTCGCATTGCACTTCCCAGCCGCCGACGAGACCGTCGACGGGCTTGCGCAGCAAGGCCGGGTACCGGGTGATGAAATCCGGCACGCGCGTCGTCACCACGCGCAGTTTCACGGCGGGCCGCAGCCGCGCGAAATATTCCGTGAAGTTGTTCACGCGCCGCGCGCGCCACTCCTCGAGGAAGGCCCGCGGATCGATGCCCATCAGGTTCATGCCGTTCCACACGCCCTGCTGGTTGGGACTGCCGAACCGCTTCCAGCTGTACCAGGACTGGAAATCGCGGCTGAGCATCAACCCGATCTCGAAATGCAGGTGCGCCCGGTCCGTCGGGATGCTGTATCCTCCCGAGCTGTGTCCCATCGTGCCGAGCACCTGGCCGCGCTGCACCGCCATGCCCTCGGACACGCCGGGCTCGATGCGGGCGAGATGCGCATAAAGCGTGTACACCGCCGGCGCGACGCCGGGATGCTCCACCACGATGTAGCGGCCGTAGCTGCTCTCCCCGGCGCGGCTGCTGATGTTGCGGACGATCCCGTCCATCGCCGCGGTCACGCGATCGGTCGGCTCCCCGCGGCGGTCGCGCCCCATCGGGCGGATGTCGAGGCCCTCGTGGAATTGCGTGCCATTGCTGCGCACCGAGCCGAACAGGCCCGAGGTCGGTTCCCCCGACACCGTCGGCTGCACCCAGCTTTCGTAACCGCGCCCCTGTTCCCACGCGGGATTGGGCGTCGGCCAGCTAATCGCGATGCGCTCGGCGAAGGCGGGACCGGCCAGGGCCAGGAGCAGCACGCCGCAGAGCGCGCGCCACGCCACCGGGGATCCTGCGCTGCGCCCAGGACTACGGGAAGGGGTGATCGGGCCGAGACGCCGTGGCATGACCGGTTCAGGGGGACCGTTTCAATGAAGCGGAATCCTCGAACGCCGCCAGTGCTTCCGCGCCGACGGCATCCGCGACAAGGCGGCCGCGCGGGGTGAGCCGCACCCACCCCTCGGGCGTGGCCGTCACCAATCCGTCCATCAACAGGCGCGGCAGCAGGTCCTCGAATCCCGCCCAGTGCGGCGTGGGAAAGCGCTTGCGCAACCGGGGCAAGGAGACGCCGTCGTTCATCCGGAGCCCGAAGATCACCGAGTCGGCGGCGAGCAGCTCGGGGGTGAGCGCGACGCGATCGGTCGTGACACGCTGGCCGGCTTTCACCTCGTCCATCCACTTCGCCAGGTCGGGCGGATTCGCGCCGCGCCACCCGGCATGCTGCGAGGCGGCCGACGGCCCGAGTCCGACCCACTCGTGCATGGACCATGTGTTGAGATTGTGCCGGCAGACGTGGCCCGGCCGCGCGAAGTTGGAAACCTCGTACTGCGCGAAGCCCGCCGCCGCGAGATAGTCCCAGGTCCGCTGGTAGAAGACCGCTTCCTTCTCGGCATCGAGCTTCACCTTGCCCTGCGACAGCTTCACCCACAGCGCCGTGTCCTCCTCGAACGTCAGGCAATACGTCGACAGGTGGTCCGGCGCCAGCCGCATGGCCTCGTCGAGGTCGGCTCGCCATTGCGCTTCCGTCTGCCCCGGCAACGCGAACATCAGGTCGAGGTTCACGCTGGCGAAATCCGCCCCGCGGATCAGCTCGTAGGCACGGTGAATTTGCGCGGGGGTGTGCTGGCGGCCGAGCGCGTCGAGCAGCGCGGCGTCGAAGCTTTGCACACCGAGCGAGATTCGCGTGACGCCCAGCGCCTTGAGCGTCGCCAGCCGCTCGACCGTCACCGTCGCGGGAGCCATTTCCACCGACCACTCCGTCGGCTGGCCCGCGGCCAGCGTCGCCCGCCCCAGCCGCTCCATGTCCGCCGCCTTCAGGAGACCGGGCGTGCCGCCGCCCCAAAATGCCGTGGTGGCGCGCCGGCCCTGCCAGTCGACCAGCGCCAGTTCGGCCTCGATCGCGTCGAGGTAACGGGCCACCGCATCGCCGCGCGGCACGGTCTGGTAGAACGCGCAGAAGTCGCAGGTCGTCGCGCAGAACGGCACGTGCACGTAGATTCCGAGCGGTGACGCACCCGGTTTCGCCTGCGCTTTTTCTTGCCCTGATGGGAACACGGCCATTATGAGACTCGTCAAATTGCGACCGACCAACGGCCTACGCAGGCCGGCGGTCCATTTCCAAACAAATGCACAAGACTCCCCTCTCCCAAGCGAGCAGAATTTTCCCGGCCCTGGCCGCTGCCGCCATGTTGCTGCTGCTCGCCGGCTGCAACCTGACCATCACGAATCTCACGCCGGACACGGTCCCGCAGAACCCGTCGCAAATCTACACAATCACCGCGAGCTTCCGCCCGGGCCGCCAGGTGGACGAGACCTCGGTCAAGCCGCGCATCATCATCGACGGCCAGTCGCACGCCATGGCCAAGAGCAGCGTCGGCGTGGACATCTGGGAATTCGAGTACCAGCTCCCCGCCGGTCGCGCGAACGCCTCCTACTACTTCATCTGCGACTTCAATACCAAGGGTAACTCGGACACGCAGGAGATCTACTCCGAGCTGCAGACGCTCAACATCGCCGGACGCTACGTGATCCGCTCCGAGGCCACCCGCGCGCCGGTCGGCTCCCGCGTCAGCATCCTCGGCGCCGGCTTTGGGACCGCGGACATCGTCTATTTCGACAACACGCCGACGCGCACGGTGTTCGAATCGCCGAGTTCGCTCAGCTTCTTCGTGCCGGCCGTCGAACCCGGCCGCACCTACAAGCTCACCGTCCGCGGCGTCGGCGCCAGCCTCGACGTCGGCTCGTTCCGCGTCGACGCGATCAGCTTCCAAGTGACGCCCGCTTCGCTCCTGCTGCGCGCCGGCGAACAGCAGGCGCTCACCTTCACGATCCCGCAGCCGGCCCCCGCGGGCGGCATGCTCATTGATGTCCAGACCGACATTCCCGACAGCGTCATCATGCCCGAGGTCATCGTGCCCGCCGGACTGACCGACGTGACCGTGCCCGTGCAGGGCGGCAAGCCCGGCACCGGCTCGCTCTTCTTCCGGAGCAGCGCGGGTGACAGCACCGTGTCCGTCACGGTGACCGCGAAGTAATTCCCGCTCGCATGCCCGGCCCTCGCCTGATCGCACCCCGGCTCGGTGCCCTGGCCGGGGCCATCCTGCTGCTCGCCGGCTGCGCGACGCCTCCGCCGCCTCCGCCGCCTGCGCCCCCACCCCCGCCGGCTCCGCCGGCGACGATCGTGGGCTCCGAGGAGTCGAGCAAGATGTTCGACAGCTACACCGCCTACGTCGCCGCCATTGACGGCGTGCCGGTCGCCGCGGGACGCGAGGGCTGGAACGCCCCGGTCACGCTGACGCCCGGACGCCATCGCCTGACGGTCGCCTTCGCCCGCGGGGCGTTTGCCGCCCGGGCCGACCTCGTGCTCGAGGCGCGGAGTGCCGCGGCTTACCGGCTGCAGTTTGCCACCGACGCCCATCTCTTCGGCGGGAACAGCTATTGCGACTTCTGGATCGTCGACGCGGGCTCCGGCGTCGAGGCGGCGCCCAAGGTGCGCGCGGCCCTCAGTCGGCCGGCCAAGCCCAACTGAGGCTGGAAACGCCGGCGGGCGTTCCAGCCGCCGCGCGCTTGCGCCGGGACGGTCGCGCCGCTTTGCTCGCGCGCCATGCACGACCCCGCGCGCGACCGGCAGATCCAGGCGATCGAACGACCGGACCACTCGCTGTTCACGTACTACCTTCTGTCGGCGGCCATCGTCCCGCCGTTGTTCCCGATCCTCGTCCTGCCGCTGTATTTCCGGTACCACACCATGCGGTACCGCTTCACCGACGACGGCATCTCGATGAGCTGGGGCATTCTCTTCCGGCGCGAGATCATCGTGAACTACGCGCGCATCCAGGACATCCACCTCAAATCCAACGTCGTCGAGCGCTGGCTCGGCCTCGCCCGCATCCTCGTGCAAACCGCGTCGGGCAGCCGGTCCGCGGAGATGACGATCGAGGGC
>CAYMSE010000246.1:0-8534 GCA_964392935.1 uncultured Oleiharenicola sp. | reverse complement strand
GTGCTCTACTCGGGCCTCGGCCTGAGCGTGCTGCTCGGCCTCGTCACCCACCTCGCGCAGGCCGCGGTGCGCCGCCAGCGCGCCGCCGAGCACACCAGCCGCCAGCTGCAGGCGGAAAACGAGGAGCGCCGCCGCGTCGAGGCGCGCCTCAAGACCGCCGACGAGCGTCTCAATCTCGCCTTCGAGTCCACGCAGGTCGGCGTGTACGAGTGGGACGTCGAGACCGACCAGGTCTACTGCACGCCCAGCATTTGGAAGATGATCGGCGCCGATCCCGCCGAGATGCCGACGACCGGGGCCGGCTGGCTGGCGCTCCTCCATCCCGACGACCGGCCCGCCGTGCGCGCCGTCATCGACGCCCATTTCCGCGGCGAGACGCCGCTCATCGAGATCGAGCACTGCGTCCACCTCAAGTCCGGTGAGTGGCTGTGGGTCGCCCTGCGGGCCAAGTGCACGTCGTTCTCCGCCGCCCGCCACCCGCGCCGCCTGCTCGGCACCGTCCAGAACATCAACGCCCGCAAGCGCGCCGACGAGGCGCTCCGCGTCAGCCAGGCCGAGACCCGCAAGCTTTCGCTCGTGGCCAGCCGCACCGACAACGCCGTCGTCATCACCGACGCCGAGGGCCGCATCGACTGGGCCAACGAGAGCTACGTCCGCTTCGCCGGCCGCCCCCTCGCCGAGCTCGCGCACCAGCCGCTCACCGCCTCGCTGGCCGATCCCGCCGCCGACCCCGGCGCGCTCGCGCGCATCGCGGCCGCCTTCGCCGGCGCCGCCTCGCTGGCGGCCGAGGCCATCCAGCTGTCCGCCGACGGCCGCCGCTTCCACGTCCACCTCGACCTCCAGCCCATCGTCAACGACGAGGGCGCGGTCGAGAACTTCATCGTCATCGCCACCGACATTACCGCCCGCGTCGAGACCGAGCAGCAGCTGCGGCGCGCCAAGGAGGAGGCCGACGCCGCCTCGCGCGCAAAGTCCGAGTTCCTCGCGTCGATGTCCCACGAGATCCGCACCCCCCTCAACGGCGTCATCGGCATGACCAGCCTGCTGGTCGACACCGAGCTCACGCCCGAGCAACGCGACTACGTGAACACCATCCGGACCAGCGGCGACGCGCTGCTCTCGATCATCAGCGAAATCCTGGACTTCTCGAAGATCGAGGCCGGCGGCCTCCAGCTCGAGCAGCAGCCCTTCGAGGTCGCCCAGTGCCTGGAGGAGGTCGTCGACCTCTACTCCGCCCCGGCCGCCGCGAAGCACATCGAGCTCGCCTACTGCCTCGACCCCGCGGTGCCCGCGTGCGTGACCGGCGACATCACGCGGCTCCGCCAGGTGCTGGTGAACCTCACCGCCAACGCCGTGAAGTTCACCGAGCGCGGCGCCATCACCCTCGAGGCGCGCGTCGCCGCCGGCGCGCCGTCCGGCGAGGAACCCTTCGCGCTCGATTTCTTCGTGACCGACACCGGCATCGGGATCCCGCCCGACCGGCGGCACCTGCTGTTCCAGCCGTTCAGCCAGGTCGACGGCTCCACCACGCGCAAGTACGGCGGCACCGGGCTCGGCCTCGCGATCTGCCGGCGGCTGTGCGAACTCATGGGCGGCGGCATCGAGGTGCAGGACGCACCCGCCCCGGGCACGCGCTTCCATTTCTGGGTCCGCACGACCGCCGTGCCGCTGGCCGAGGCCGGCGCCCCGCTCTTCCCGCCGCTGCCAACGACCGGCGCGGTGCTGGCGGTCGACGACCTGCCGGTCAACCGGGCCATGCTCCGCCAGTGCCTGGCCGGCTGGGCGCTCGTCCCCCACGAGGCCGCGGACGCCGGCGCGGCGCTGGCCCGGGCGGCGGACACGCCGCTCGTCGCCGCGATCGTCGACCAGGACCTCGGCGGCGCGTCGGGCCTGGACCTCGTGCGCCAGCTGCGCGCCAAGCTGCCCGCGTTGCCCGTGATCCTGCTCACGCCGCACGGCCTGACGCAGAAACGCGACCTCGGCCTCGATGCCCTCGTCTTCCGCCTGCCCAAGCCCATCAAGCCCTATCCCCTGCACGACACCCTGCGCCGCGCGCTGGCGGGCGCGGCGAAACCCGCGGGCGGCACCACGCCGGCCGCGGGCACCGTCGTGCGCCTGGCCGACTCGCTGCCGCTGCAGATCCTGCTGGCGGAGGACAACCTCGTGAACCAGAAGGTCGCGCTCGGCTACCTCCATCGCCTGGGCTACCAGGCGGACGCCGTCGTCAATGGGGCCGAGGCCGTCGCCGCCGCGAAGTCGAAGAAGTTCGACCTGATCCTCATGGATCTGCAGATGCCCGGGATGGACGGCATGGCGGCGACGGCGGAAATCCGCCGGATCCTCCCGGCGGACCAGCAGCCGGTGATCCTGGCGCTGACCGCCAACGCCATGGCCGGCGACCGCGAACGCTGCCTCCAGGCCGGCATGAACGACTACCTCTCCAAGCCGGTGAAGATCGACGACCTCCAGGCCGCGATCCTCCGCCACTTCGGCCCGAAGCCGGCCTGAACTGGGAAACACAAAGAAGCAAAGGAGCGAAGGGCAGCCTCTTCACTGGGAGACTAGGGGGTCAGCAACGATCTTTCAGGCGAGTTGGTGGGCGGTGCCGGTGTTGGTCCCCTCTGCTCTGTTGTGCAATCGGTCCTAGATCAGCTTCAACAGCCCGCGCACTTCTTCCGACCACGAGGGATCCTCGGCCAGGTTGTGCTGCTCGAGGGGATCGTGCTCGAGGTCGAAAAGGAGCCAGGGGGTGCCGTCTGTTCGTATTACGAACTTGCGCCGCGGGGTGCGGAAGCCCCACCAGGCTTCCGGACACTGCAGCGGGATCTCGGTCGGCGCGGGCATGGAGAGGGGCGCGCTGTCGCGGTGGCTGCGCCACTCGCGTCCGTCCGCCCACGCCACCGTCATGTGCGAGAGGTCCGCGAGGCTGACCGGACTCTGGTCCGTCCGGCCTGGAACCTGGCCCTGGGCCTTCGGACCTTTCGCCAACGGCATCCGCACCAGCAGCGGGACCCGCACCGACTCCTCGTGCGGCCAGGCCTTCCGGAACAACCCGTGGCTGCCGTGCATGTCGCCGTGCACCGAGGTGAACACGACGATCGTGTTGGTCAGGTCGACCTCGGCGAGGAGCTTCCCGACGGCGCGGTCAGTGGCCTCGAGGTGCGCGTAGTAACCGGCGAGTTCCGCGCGCGCCTGCTTCTCGACCGGGCCACCCGTGGGCACGTTCGCGCGCAGCGCCAGCTCCGCGGGCTTCATCTCCCGCACATGCGGCGCCAGCGCATGGTACGGCGGATGCGGCGCCTCGAGGCTGACCTCCGCGAAGAAGGGCCGGTTCGCGTCCGCGTTCTTCCGCTCGGACTCCGCCATCCAGGCCGCGGCGCGCTGGACGACGACGTCCGCCTGGTAACCCTTGAAGTGCGTCGGTTCCGGCAGCCGCGTGCCGTGCAGCCACGGGTCGTTCAGCAGGAAACCGCCCTCGAAGCCCTCCCAGAATTGGAAACCGCCCCGGCGCTCGGGGGGCACAAGGGTCTTCGCGTGCGCCTCGCCGACCAGCGGCGCCAGTCGATCCCGCGGCGCCAGGTGCCACTTGCCGAACCACGCGGTCGCGTAGCCCCGCTCGTTCAGCGCGTGCGCCACGGTCCGGCCGGGTACCACGCGGGCGCCGGCGACGCCCTCGCGGCCCGCGTACACCGGGAGCGGGTCCCAGTAGCCGCGCACGCCGTTCTCCGGACACAACTGCCCGGTCAGCAGCGCCGCGCGCGCCTGCGGCCCGAGCGGATGCGGCGTGACGGCCTGCGTGTAGTTCACCGCCTCGCTCGCCAGCCCGTCGAGCCACGGCGTCCGCGCGTTCGTGTCGCCGGCGTAGCCCGTCGCCTGCGCCCGCCACTGGGTGGTGACGATCCAGAGGATGTTGGGACGCGAAGACATGGCGTGACGCGGCCAAAAAAGCACAACGGCGCGCAAAAGCGATGCCGGCGTGGAGCCCGACCGGCCGGCGCCACTCCCCGCTCGCCTCGCGGCGGCGCCGGACGTAACCTCCCCGCGATGCCCCGGCGCAAGGCACCAGGGCAATCCCCTCTCCCATGCAAATCCTGGCGATCGAAAAGGAACTGAAGGCGCTCGACGCGACCCGCGACCGGACCGTGCTGCGCGAGGAGGCCGCGCAGGTCTGGCGGCTGAAAAAGACGGGCGTGCTGCGCGACATCTGGTTCGCCCAGCCCGACCGCACCGCCGTGCTCATGCTGGAATGCCCCGCCGCGGACGACGCCCGGCGGCAACTGGCGACGCTGCCGCTCGTGCGGGAAGGCTTCATCGCGTTCACGCTGCTGCCGCTGCAACCCTACGACGGACTCGATCGCCTGCTTTCCTGAGATTGTCTTGGCACGGCAGGCGCGGAGAATCCGCCGATGAGTCTTCTCCGCGACATCCTGCCCGGCACCTGGAAATTGCTCAGCCGCACCGACCGCACCCGCGACGGCGCGGTCCGCGCCGAACCGTCGCTCGGCAGCGATCCGGTCGCGCTGCTCATCTACGACCGAAGCGGAAACTTCGCCGCACAGTTCATGAAGCGCGACCGGTCGGGCCCGCTGCCCGCGGCGACGGCGGGCGGCCCCAACAACAGCCGGGCGCAGGGCGGTTACGACGCATACTTCGGCACCTACACGATCGACGAGGCGCAGGGCGCGGTGACGCAGCAGCTCACCGGCGCGCTCACCCCGGACAACGTCGGCATGGTCGTGACCCGTCGGATGCTGGTCGAGGGCGACCGGCTCACGATCCATCTCGACACCGCGACCGCCGCGGGCGAGCCCGTGGTCCGGACGCTGGTCTGGCAGCGGGTGGGTTGAGCGGGACGGGGGTTCCGTTTACTTCCGCTCCCACTTCATCGCGCGGGAAAACTCCTCACCGACCGTCACGAGCACGTACGGCTTCGGGTCGTCGACGTGGAATTCCACCTGCACGTCCGTGGTCAGCGCATAGAACCGGGTCTTCGACTCGGCGTGCAGCACGACCTCGACGCCACCGACCGTGATGCCGAGCAGGTTGTCATTGAGCTTCCGCACCTTCCCGCCCGCGTACTCGCCGACATATGAGTCGACGACCGCGTCCGGGAGCATGAATTCCTTGTGCCGGGGATGATTGAACTCCCGCACCCACACGTTGCGGTAGCGGACGGGATTGCCATGGTCCTGGAACGCGATCGGCATCCGCTCGGTGTGCGCCACGTACGGCACGCGGCCGACCCAGCCGGTCGGGCCCGTCAGCTCGACGTTGTTCTGCACGACGACGCCGTTGTGGAGGACGGTGAGGCGGGCCTTCGACCTGAGGCCGCCGTCCTCATCGAAGCGCGGGGCCGTCCAGATGATGTCGTAAGTCTGCCAAGTGCCCGGGGGCAGCGAGGCGTTCACGAGCGGCGGGTACTGGCCGTAGACCGACGCGGCCGAGCCGTCGGAGTAGGTCTTGTTGCCGTAGGAATCGAGCACCTGCACCTCGTAGCGGCCGAAGCCGAAGAAGACGCCGCTGTTGCCGCGACCCTGGCTGTCACCGTGGGCGGGGATCGGCGCGGACCACTCGACGTGCAGCTGGCAGTCGCCGAACGACTGCAGGCTGCGCACGTAGCCGCTGCCCGGCACGCACTCGAGCGCGCCGTCGTGCACGACCCATTTCGTCGGGCTGCCGTCCATCGCGACCCAGGCGGACGTGTCCTTGCCGTCGAACAGCACCGTGGCGTCCGAGGGCGGCGTGCCCGGCCGCTCCGGCGTGCTGGGCGTGCCGGGCGTCACCGCGGGCGGCGCCGGCCGCTCGCGGTCGTGTCCGAGCCAGTGCGGATCGGGCGCACCGGACAGCGCGGAGGTTAAAATCATCGTGAAACCGGCGACGGCAGCGGGGAGCGTTTTCATGGGGGGCGGACGCGTACTCTGCGAACCGGTGCGGCGGCTGTCCAACGGAAATCCCCGCCCGGCCGCCCACGCTGCAAAAAGACTGGAAGTCCGCGGTCCGCTTCGGAAACTGGCGCGCATGAATCTTGAAGATGCCCGTTCGGCGGTGATCCGCACCCTGGATCGCATGAAAGCCGTCTACCAGCAGCCGGTGTTCAACGAGTGGATCCTGGTGAAGATGGCCGCCGAGGGCGGGGCGATCCTCGCCTACGAAGGCGCACGGGCCGACAGCTACCAGCGCCGGTTCAAGGCCGAGATTGCGCCGCTCCAGGTCGAGCTCACCGGGCGGAAGATGGCCGTGGGCGATTTCGAGTTCGCCCCCAACGCGGAAGGCGCCCTCTGGGACGCCTGCATCCGCCTCGGGCGCGGGGCGTACCTCTTCTGCAACCACACGGGCAAATCGATGACCGAGATCCGACAGGACGCGCGCTGGCTCGAGGCGCAGAAACCGTTCGTCGACCTGGCCAACAAGTTCCGCGCGGATCCGCTCGAATAGCGGCCCACGGCCCGGCCGGTCTCACCTGCCGCCTCCGTCCGTCACCCTCAGGCCAGCAGCCCGGAGTACACGAACCAGCCGTACGCCAGCGTCAGCAGCGCGCCGGCCCAGCGGGGCAATCCGCCGCTGACAATCAGGAACAGCGCGTGCGCCGCCGCGGACCCGAGCAGGAGCCACAGCGCCTGCTCGCCGAAGCCCGACATCGGCAGCGGCTTGACCAGCGCGAACAGGCCGAGGCAGAGCGGAATGCAGATGTGGCCGTCGCCGACCTGCGAGCTGTAGACGACATCGGGCCGCCGCCGCCAGCCCCAGTAGAGGGCGAGGACGGCGTTGGGGAGGACCATGAGCCAGCCTGTGACCCAGCCGAGGTGCTCGCGGCTGACGAAACCGTGCCGCTGCGCCGAGATCCACGTGACCAGCCAGTCGATCGTCTCGTACAGCAGGTACGCGCAGACCAGCACGATCACGGCGTCGACGTAGAATTTCCAGCCGAAGGACAGGCGCTGCCGCACGTTGTGCTTCATGACGTCGAACACCTGCACGCACTGCCAGAAAAGGAACAGCCCGATGAGCACGATGCCGTCGGTTTGGTTGAGCTTGCCGTCGCGACCGAGCAGCCAGACCGCACCCGTGAAGAACAGGACCGCCGCGAGCGTCAGCAGCAGCGACAGCCGGTTGATCCGCTGCTCCGTGTCGCCGCCCCCGCCCTTCCCCGCCTTCGGGGACTTGCGTCCGCGGGCGGCGCCCGCCCCGCCGGCCGGCACGACGGCCGGCACGACTGCCAGGCCCCAGCACAGCGCGGGCACGCCGAGCAGCAGCGTGAGGTTGGTGACGTTGTTGACGAGGCAGTTGGTCAGCACCTCCGCCGGACTGCCCTTCCGCGCGATCATCAGCGCGACGAAGATGAGGTTGCCCAGCCCCGAGCAGTAGGGCAGCAGCAGCGTGCCGAGCGCGGTGCCCTCGAGCCCGTGGTCGAGCATCGCCTCGAGCCGCCAGAGCATCAGCAGCGACACGCCGAGGAAGACCGCGAGGTAGGTCAGCGGGTCATTCAGCGCGAGCTGGTCGAACAGGTCGGGCAGCAGATGCACGCCGCCCACCTTGAGCGACAACCCGGAGCCGGGGCAATCCTTTCGCGGTCCGACGCGGTGGGAGGGGCTTCACGCCCCGACGTTCAGCGCAGCCACTCGGGAAACGGCCGCGGCCGGTCCGTGAATTCGCGGAACCAATCCCAGTCGTCCTGCCGGCAAAAGTACCCCGGCCAGCGAACTGCTTCGGGCACCAGTCCGGCGCGACAAGGATTCAGAAACACCTAGAGGAACACCGGCCGCAGGTCGTCGCGGTCCCGCAGGCGATGGTCACAGAACCCCGGTTGCCACGCGCGGTGTGCCCGCGCAAGCGACGGCGAAACCCGCCCCTTGAATCGTCACACCACTTCCGCAGGCGACCGATGCGGGCCCAAGGTGGCCAGCACGTGCAGATGATCGGACATGACCACGCAGGTGCGCAGCCGCCACCCGCCGTCAAGGTCGCCGCGCCGCAATTCATCCTCGACCACTGCCCGAACGGGCAGACGGTGCAGGCCGTTGGCCGGCCGGCGCAGGTTGATCGTCAGGAAGTAGTCCGCCTCCGCCCGCGAAATCCGATGCCGCCGCAGCGCGGCATATCCCTGTCTCGGCCCTTCGTTCGCATCGGGCACGAACCAGTCGGGGCGCAAAGCCTCCCACGGCCAAACCAACACTGCAAGAATGCAGCAAGTGGCTCCGGAGAGATTGCGGCAGCCCGCGCGGCGATCCTACTGCAGCTTCAGCGGCAGGCGGGTCCAGCGGGTCTGGACGTCGGCGAGCAGCGTGCTGGTCTTCGGGTCGGGATTGTCGCCCGTGCGGAGGGTGTACGCCGGGGTGAAGTCACCCAGGACGGCGCAGTAGTCGCTGTTCACCATCATGCCGATGAGGTCGCCGGTCTGGCTGAAAACCAGGTCCCCGCGCTTCGGCGCAATCTCGCCGAAGAGGCGCGTCGTGATGCGATTGTCGAGCTTCACGTAGCCCGGGTTGGCCGGGTCGATGCGGAACGGCGTGTCGCCGTAGCGCCCGTCGTCGGCG
>CAYMSE010000245.1:0-3432 GCA_964392935.1 uncultured Oleiharenicola sp. | reverse complement strand
GTCCAGCAGGCGGGGCGAAACCTGGTGAAGGTCACGGTCCTGCAGCCGTTTTCCTTCGATGCCGTGACCTCCTCCGCCACGCCCCAGTCGCCGGCGCAGCCGCTGGCGCAGCTGGAGCTGGGCAAGCTGCCGCTGGCCTGGCTGCCGGTCACCGAACCGGACGCCGCCCTTGGCGGCTACGTGCAGGAGGGCTCGTTCGAGGTGACGGCCGATGGCGGGAAACTCTCGCTGCGGACCGTGCGTCCGCTCCGGCTCACCGACGTTTCCCTGACGCAGAACCGCCGTCCGGCGCTCACCGGGCTCGCGATCGACGCCAGCCCGCGTCTCGACTACGCCGGGCCGGCGAGCTTTTCCGCGCAGAGCGGCGACGTGACCGTGCGCGCCGGCGGCAAGGTCCTGCTCACCAGCAAGGCCGACGCGAGCGCCACGCCGGGGCAGGGCACGCAGGCGAGCCTGACCTTCGCGATCGAGGTGCCCGTGCTGGCGACGCAGCCGTTGTTTGCGGACGCCCAGGCCGTGTCCGCCGGCCGTGCGACCGGCGAGGTGCGCGCCGTGCATGGCGCCCAGCGGCAGGTCGAGGCGCGGGTGACGCTCAACGGCCTGGTCGCGGCGGACTCGAACAAGATTCTCCCGGTCGCGAACCTCGGGTTCCGCGGGGTCATCCAGCCGAACGGGGCGATTTCCCTCCAGGCGCCCATCCTGCTCGACAATGCCGGGCGGCGTTCCGACCTCAACGTGGCGTTGCAGCTCTCGCCGCTCGGCCGCGGCTATTCCGTCGACGGCCGCCTGACCGGGCAGCAGGTCGAGCTGGAGGACGCGCAGGGCGTGCTGGCCGTGTTTCTCGCGTCCGCGGCCGGCGACGAGGCCGCCACGACCCCCGCGGCTCCCGCCGGCACGACGCCGGATACGGCGGCGGCGTGGTCGCGCTTCAGCGGCCAGCTGGTGGTCGACGTGAAGTCCGTCACGCGCGGTGCCGAATGGACGATGACCGGTCTCTCCGGCACCCTGGCGATCGAGCCCGCGCTGCTGTCGCTGCCCAAGCTCGAGGCTTCGTTCGGCGAGACGAGCCGCCTCAACGCGAAGGCGGAATTGCGCTTCACCGGCGGCCCGATGCCGTACCGCTTGACCGGCAGCTACGCGTTGAACGATTTCGACACGGGCCGGCTGTTCAAGGCGTTCGAGCCGGGGAAACCGCCGACCGTGGAAGGCCTTTTCACCATCTCCAGCCAGTTCAGCGGCAACGGCGAGACCCCCGAGCGCGCCGTCGAGCGCGTGCAGGGCGACTTCCAGCTGACGAGTCGCGCCGGCATCTTCCGCGGGCTGCAGCGCACCAGCACGAAGCTGTCCATGACCTCGAAGGCCGTGGAGCTGGGGGCGTCGGTGCTCGGCTCGATCCTCGGTTCGGAGAAGGCGACGCGCACCGCCGAGAAGGTGGCCGGGCAGTCGTATTTCGTGGACCAGCTGGCCCAGCAGCTGGGCGAGCTGAAGTACGACCTCCTCAGCGTGAAGCTGTCGCGCGACGATCTCCTCAACATGAGCCTGCAGGACATCAGCCTGGTGTCGGCGGACCTCCGCCTCAGCGGCCGCGGCGAGGTCGGCTACGTCGCGGGCACCCCGCTGCTCCAGCAGCCGCTCAGCGCCTCGCTGGAAATTGCGGCGCGCGGCAAGACGGAGGAGATCCTCGGCAAGCTCCGCCTGCTCAGCGGCACGAAGGACGAGCTCGGCTACGCCAAGGGCAAGGAGCCCGTGACCCTCGCCGGCACGCTGGCCAAGCCCGACCCGACCGCCTTCTTCACGAAGATCTTGTCCTCGAAGCTCGCCGACTTCCTCGACAGCGGCAACTGATCGCAGCCTATGCTACGGTTGGATTGAGGTTGGGGTTGTGCGGGGCGGGCCGGCGGGCAAGGTCTCGGGCGATGAACACACGCATTTTCGGCAAGACGGGCAGGGTGGTGGGCGAGGTCGGACTCGGCTGCTGGCAGATCGGCGGCAACTGGGGCGACGTCTCGGACGAGACGGCGCTCTCGATCCTGCGGACGGCGCTCGACGCCGGCACGACCTTCTTCGACACGGCCGACGTGTACGGCGACGGGCGCAGCGAGACGCTCATCGGCCGTTTCCTCCGGGAAACGAAGGCCCGCGACCGTCTCTTCATCGCCACCAAGCTGGGCCGCCGCGGCGACCCGGGCTGGCCGGCGAACTTCACCCGCGAGGTCGTGCGGAAGCACACCGAGGACTCGTTGCGCCGCCTCGGCGTCGACGCGCTCGACCTGACGCAATGCCACTGCATCCCGACCGACGTGCTCAAGCGCGGCGAGGTCTTCGGCTGGCTCGAGGAGTTGAAGCGCGAGGGCAAGCTCAAGGCCTACGGCGCCAGCGTCGAGGCGATGGACGAGGCGGTCTGGTGCTGCCAGCAGCCCGGGTGCGCCTCGCTCCAGATCATCTTCAGCATTTTCCGGCAGAAACCGATCCACGCGCTGTTTGACGCCGCCCGGTCGTCGGGCGTGGCGTTAATCGTGCGCCTGCCGCTGGCGAGCGGGTTGCTGGGCGGCAGGATGACCAAGGCGACGAAGTTCCGCGCCGAGGACCACCGCAATTTCAACCGCGACGGCCAGGCGTTCAACGTCGGCGAGACCTTCGCCGGCCTGCCGTTCGAGAAGGGCATCGAGCTGGCCGACGGGCTGAAGCCGCTCGTGCCGGCCGGCCTCACGATGGCCGAGATGGCGCTGCGCTGGTGCCTCGATTTCGAGGCGGTCAGCGTGATCATCCCCGGCGCGAGCAGCTCGGAGCAGGTGCGGGGCAACGTCCGCGCGGGCGCGCTGGCGCCGCTCGGAGCCACGCAACACGTGAAGCTCGCCGCCTACTACGAGCGCCACGTGGCGGCGCATATTCGGGGGCCGTACTGAGGGGAAGGGCCAGGGGCCAGGTAACAAGTAACAGGTGCAAGTGCCAAGGCGCAGGGTTGGGAGTGCCGGTTTCGTCTGGCTGTAGCCGGGGTCGCCGACCCCGGACGACAGCTGAAAGAGGCGACAAGGCCATCCGGGGTCAGCGACCCCGGCTACAGAATCTCTGCAACCGCGGTTGCGGAGCGCGAGGTGCGGTTGGCGAGTGCCGGTCGCTCGCCGACCTGGCACTTGGACCTTGGCACTTGGAACTTCCGCCAAGGCACTTGCCTTGGCGGCCGCTTGGCACGATAAGAGCTCCCTCATTTCGCGATGCCCGCCACTGCGACAAGGCCACCGTTCCCCTCGGGTCTGAAATTGCTCAACTGGTTCCTGCGCGGGTGGACGATCCTCGTCTTTCTCTTCCTGTACGTCCCGATCGCGGTGCTGGTCGTGTTCTCGTTCAATTCGTCGCGGCTGAACATCGTCTGGCAGAGCTTCACCTTCGACTGGTACGCGAAGCTCTTCGCCAACGGCCCGCTGATCAAGG
>CAYMSE010000244.1:0-6095 GCA_964392935.1 uncultured Oleiharenicola sp. | reverse complement strand
CGACGAGCGCAGCAGGCGGTTCTTCGCGCGGGCCAGCGCCGTGATCAGTCCGGCGGGCAGCGGGCGCAGCAGCGCGCAACGGAGCCGCCACGACCACGGGGCGAAGCGCGGGATCGGCGCCGCGGCGTCGAGGGCCCGGGCCGCGATCGCCGGAGGCAGCGCGGCCTGCGCGCGCTCGTGGACGAACAGCAGCGTGTTGAACCGATACCACGGGTCCACGGCGGGATCCCGGTGGATTTCGGGCCGCACCAGATCGTAGGCGGCGAGGCCGTGCTCGGCGAACCGCGCGCGCCAGAACTCGAGCGGCCGCTCGTTCACGTGGTGGTGTCCGCCCTGGCCGGGCTCGGCGGCGGAGAAGAGGATGCGGTCGCCGTGGCGCGCCAGGTTCGCGACGAGCGTCGCGCTGCTCGCGGGCGGGAGGTGTTCCGCGACCTCGAGGCACTGCACGAGGTCCCAGCGCCGGCCAAGGTCGAAGGATTGCGCAACGTCCGCCTGGCGAAACGCGGCGGCGGGCACGGCGAGGCGCTCCGGGGCGGCGGCGGCGCCGTCGAGGCCGAGCAGGTCGTCGACGCCGAGGTCCCGCCACGCGGCGAGCCAGAGGCCCCGGCCGCAGCCGACATCGAGCACGCTGCGCGGCTGCAGCGCCGCGGCGAGGCGCGGCAGGATGGCGGCGGCGGAGCGCCGCGCGCCGCGCTCGATGTAGTCGAAGAAATGCCCGCTGTACGCGAAATCGCCCGGCGGAGTCATGGCGCGGGCGGGTTCGGGGCGCCGCCGGTCACGACCTCGCGCACGAGGAACACGGGGCGCCGCTTGCTCTCGATGAAGATGCGCCCGACGTACTCGCCGATGATGCCGAGGGAGAGCAGCTGGACGCTGCCGAGGAAAAGCACCACGGAGATCAGGCTCGTCCAGCCCGGCACCGCGTGCAGGAAGGCCCAGCTGACCGCCACGTAGATCATCAGGGCGAGCGACAGCAGGAACGTGCCCCCGGCCAGCAGCACGATGCAGCGCAGCGGCACGACCGAGAAGCTCGTGATCGCGTCGATCGCCAGCGACGCCATCTTCCAGACCGGGTAGTGGCTCTCGCCGTGCCGGCGCACGTCGCGGGCGTAGGGCACCGCGACCTGGCGGTAGCCGAGCCACGCCACCATGCCCCGCACGAAGCGGTGCTGCTCGGGCAGCGCGTTGAAGGCGGCGACGACGGCCTGCGTCATCAGCCGGAAATCGCCCGTGTCCCGCGGGATGTCCACGTCGGCCAGGCGGCGGAGCAGGCGGTAGAACAGCGACGCGGTGGCGCGCTTGAACAGGCCCTCGCCCTCGCGCTCGGTGCGCTGGCCGTAGGCGACGTCGTGGCCGGCGTCGAGGCGCGCCATGAGTTCGGGCAGCAGTTCCGGCGGATCCTGGAGATCGGCGTCGAGCAGCAGCACCCGCGCGCCGCGCGCGAGCGCGAGCCCGGCGCTGACCGCGCTCTGGTGGCCGTAGTTGCGCGTCAGGTCGACGCCGCGCAGGTGCGGATCGCCCGCGGCCAGCGCCCGGATCCGCTCCCAGGTGCGGTCGCGCGAGCCGTCGTTGACGAGCAGGATCTCGTAGGCTTCGCCGGTGGCGGCGCGGCAGGCGGCGGTCACGCGCCCGTGCAATTCCCCCAGCGAGGCCTCCTCGTTGTAGCAGGGAACGACGACCGAAAGGGCGCAGCCGGCAGCCATGGCCACTCAGCGGGAAATGTCGCGGCGGGACAGCACCTTGAAGCCGCGCGTGTTGAGCGCGGAAGTGGCCAGGTCGATGTCCTCCACGCTGAGCACCAGCGCCGAGCGGCCCTTCGGGCGCATCAGGAACGAGTAGGTGTAGTAGATGTTGACCTCGACGGTGAGCAGCGCGCTGAGGATTTCCTTCACCTTGGATTCGCCGTCGAACTCCACGACCACCACGTCGCACTCGGTGTAGAAGAAATTGTTCGCGGCCATCAGCTCGCGCGCCCGCTCGCAGTCGTCGACGATGATGCGGTCGAGCGCCGTGTCGGTCTGGTCGATCACCGTCATCGCCAGGATGTGAATGTTGTGCTGGGCGAGCAGGTTGACGAGGTCGTGCAGGCGCCCGACGCGGTTCTCGATGAACACGGAGAACTGCTTCACGGGCTCGGCGGCGATCGTTTCGGCGGTGTCGGACATCGACGTGCGGGCAGGGTAGGCCGGCGGGTGGGTCCGGTCAATGCCGCCTTGAGCCGCGCGCGGGCGGGCCCCAGGCTGCGCGGATGGCCCCGTCCGACACGCATGCCCGCACCGCCCGCCGCGCCGAGGTGGGCGCGAGCCTGGTGCTGCGGGGCATCGCGCTCAACGCCGTGCTGGCGGCGGTGAAGTTCGCGGGCGGCTATTTCGGCAACACCTACGCGCTGATAGCGGACGGCGCCGAGTCGCTGCTCGACATCCTCTCGTCGGCGCTGGTGTGGGCGGGCTTCAAGGTCGCGGCGCAGCCGCCGGACGCCGACCATCCCTACGGCCACGGCAAGGCCGAGCCGCTGGCCGCGCTGGCCGTGGCGCTCTTCATCTTTGCCATGACGGGCTGGGTGGGCTGGCACGCCGTGCACGAGATCATCACGCCGCACCACGGGCCGGCGTGGTGGACGCTCGTGCTGCTCGCGGGCGTGATCGTCACCAAGGCGCTGTTCTCGCGCCGGGTCGGCGCCGCGGGCGAGAGCGTGGGCAGCACGGCGCTGGGCGTCGAGGCGCTGCACCACTGGTCCGACGCGATGACGTCCGCCGCGGCCTTCATCGGCATTGCGATCGCGCTGGCGGGCGGCCCCGGCTGGGAGACGGCCGACGACTGGGCGGCGCTGTTCGCGTGCGTGATCATCGCGTTCAATGGGGTGAACATGCTGACGCGCGCGCTGGGCGACGTGATGGATTCGGCGGCGCCGGCAAAATTCGAGAACGAGATCCGCGCGCTGGCGCTGGCGGTGCCGGGCGTGCAGGCGCTCGACAAGGTGCGTGTGCGCAAGAGCGGCCTGAGCCACCTGGTGGACATCCAGGTGCGCGTCGACGGCGGCCTGACGGTGCGCGAGGGCCACGACATCGCGCACGCGGTGAAGGACGCGCTCATCGCCTCCGTGCCGCATGCGATCTCGGATGTGACGGTGCACGTGGAGCCGATGAAATGACCATCCGCTTGCCGGATGGTCATCCTGAGCCCGCCACGCGGGCGAAGGATCCACGGCAACGGACGGCGCGTCGACTTCAGGGATCCTTCGCACGGCTCAGGATGACGACCTGGAAAGTGACAACCGGAGGGAAGGGCGGTGCGGACGCGTGCGGCGTTCCCGCCACCCTCAGCCGAGCTTCTGCGCCACCTTCCAGCCGGCCCAGACGCCGACCACGCTGCCGAGCCCGCTGATCAGGAAGCACCCGAAGAACTCGCAGCCGAGCAGCACGCCCACGTACCAGCCTGCGTAGCCGAGGATCGTGGTCCCGGCGAAAATGCAGAGCTTGTTCATGGCGCGAGCGTAGGGCGGCCCGGCCCGCGCGCGAGCCGCAACTTATGGGCGCAGCGAGCGCACTTAATCGCCATGGCCGGCCAGCCTTTCCCGTTTACTCGACCGTTTCGCCGCGTACCGTGGGCGCGCATGAAAATCCCGGGAAACAAGCCCCTCAGCCGGAACCAGCACCTCATCCGCTGGGTGAACAAGATGGCCGGTCTCTGCAAACCGGCCGCGATCCACTGGGTCGACGGCTCGCAGCGCGAGTACCACGCCCTCTGCGCGGAGATGGTCCGCGATGGCACGTTCATCAAGCTGAACCAGAAGAAGTGGCCGGGCTGCTTCCTCGCGCGGTCCGACCCGCACGACGTGGCGCGCGTGGAGGATCGCACGTTCATCTGCTCGCTGTCGCGCGAGGCCGCCGGGCCGACCAACAACTGGGTCAACCCGTTCGAGATGCGCGCGACGCTGAAGCGCGTGTTCGACGGCTGCATGCGCGGCCGCACCATGTACGTGCTCCCGTTCAGCATGGGCCCGATCGGCTCGCCCATGTCCCAGATCGGCGTGCAGCTCACGGACTCCCCCTACGTGGTGGTCAACATGCGCATCATGGCGCGCATCGGCCAGAAGGTGTTCGGGCTGATCGACCGGAACTTCAAGCGCGTGGTGCCCTGCGTGCACTCGGTGGGCGCGCCGCTGAAGCCCGGCCAGGCTGACGTGCCGTGGCCGTGCAACAAGGAGAAGTACATCGTCCATTTCCCCGAGACGCGCGAGATCTGGAGCTACGGCTCGGGCTACGGCGGCAACGCCCTGCTCGGCAAGAAGTGCTTCGCGCTCCGCATCGCCAGCGCGATGGCGCGCGACGAGGGCTGGATGGCGGAGCACATGCTCATCCTCGGCGTGCAGAATCCCGAGGGCCGCAAGCGCTACGTCGCGGCGGCGTTCCCCAGCGCGTGCGGCAAGACGAACTTCGCGATGCTCATCCCGCCCCCGCACTTCAAGAAGCAGGGGTGGAAGGTCACGACCGTCGGCGACGACATCGCGTGGATCAAGCCCAACGCCGATGGCCGCCTCCACGCCATCAACCCGGAGGCGGGCTTCTTCGGCGTCGCGCCGGGCACGAGCGTGAAGACCAACCCCAACGCCATGGCCTCGCTGGCGAAGAACACGATCTTCACCAACGTCGCGCTGACGGACGACGGCGGCGTGTGGTGGGAGGGCATGACCGACACGCCCCCGGGCCACCTCATCGACTGGCAGGGCAAGGAATGGACGCCCGACCTGGCGAAGCAGACCGGCGCCAAGGCCGCGCACCCCAACGCCCGCTTCACGGCCCCGGCGTCCCAGTGCCCGACCATCGACCCCGTTTGGGAGAAGCCCGAGGGCGTGCCGATCGACGCGATCGTGTTCGGCGGCCGGCGCGCGACGACGATGCCGCTCATCTACCAGGCCTTCAACTGGTCGAGCGGCGTGTACGTCGGCGCGACGATGGGCTCCGAGATGACCGCGGCCGCCGCCGGCACGATCGGCAAGGTGCGGCGCGACCCGATGGCGATGCTCCCGTTCTGCGGCTACAACATGGGCGACTACTTCCGCCACTGGATCAGCATGCAGCGCAACCTCACCGAGACGCCCCGCATCTTCCACGTGAACTGGTTCCGCAAGGACGCCGACGGGAAGTTCCTCTGGCCGGGCTTCAGCGAGAACATGCGCGTGCTGAAGTGGATCTTCGACCGCGTGCGCGCCGGCGGCCGGGCCAAGGAGACGCCCATCGGCTGGGTGCCGCGCTACCGCGACATCGACTGGACTGGGCTGGACTTCCCCGAGGACAAGTTCGAAGCGCTGCAGCACTGCGACCGCGCCGCGTGGCGCGCCGAGGTGCTCGGCCACGAGGAACTGTTCATCGACCTGCACGCCTCGCTGCCCAAGGAGATGATGTTCGAGCGCGAATTGCTGATCTGCCGGCTCCTCTGAGCCGGTTTCACCGCTCATCCCGGAAGGAGTCGCGGAAACCTTGTCCCCGGCGCATGGTCCCAAGGCCATGCGCCGTTTCCTTTGCTCGATCCTCGTGCTGGGTCTCGCCGTGCTCCCGGGGCGGGCCGCCCGCCCGCCGTCGGACGCGGAACTCGCCCTGTTCCGCGAGGCATTGCGCAACGGCGTGCAGGACCAGGATCACTGGGCCTATACCGAGACGGTCGTCGTGCGCGACAAGTCGGGCCAGGTCCGCCACGAGCAGGTCATCCGCTACGATCCCTCCCGCGCCTACGAGGACCAGTTCACCCCGCTGAAGATCGACGGCCGGGAGCCGACCAAGCGCCAGCTCCGGAAATTTCGCGCGAAGGGACTCGAGCGCGGGAAGAGCGCCGCGTGCCGGGCCGGGGCGGGGGAGGGCGCGCCGGACGGGGACCGGCGGAAGCAGATGAAACTCGACGTGGATCATCCCGCGGTGCGGGCGGCGGACGCGACCGCCGTCACCTTCGAGGTCCCGTTGCAGGGCGGGAACGGGGTCGTGCCGGCCGACAAGGTGCAGATCCTGGTCGAGGTCGACCCGGTGGCGCGCCGCCTCCGCCAGGCGTCGCTGCGCGTGCTGGAGTCGTTCCGGGTGAAAGCGGTGGCGAAGGTGAAGCGC
>CAYMSE010000243.1:0-2685 GCA_964392935.1 uncultured Oleiharenicola sp. | reverse complement strand
CCGAGTCCACCTTGTGGCCGTCGCGTCCCAGCACGATCTCCAGCAGCTGACGCAGTTCCTTCATGTCGTCAGCGTACAAAACGCGCAGCGACTTGCGCGGCGAAAGGGCGGTGGCGGACTGGGTGGTCGTGGAAGTCATCCTTTGGTGTGCTTGATTGCTACCAAATGGGACGGCGGTTGTCGCGATTGGTTCTGTCAAAATGGTAGAAAACGAACCGGCTATTTTTGGGCCGAATCCAGCCCGCGCCGCACGAGCAGGGGGCGGATGTCGGGCTCGCCGCCGGTGAATTCGCGGAACATGTCCAGCGGCTCGCGGCTGCCGCCGCGCGAGAGCAGCAGGGAACGGAAGCGATCGCCGTTGGCGCGGGTGAGCCCGCCGTGCTGTTTCATCCATTCGACGGTGTCGGCGTCGAGCACCTCGCTCCAGAAGTACGAGTAGTAGCCGGCGGAGTACCCGCTGGCGAAGATGTGGGAGTAGTAGGTGCTCCGGTAGCGCGGGGGCACGGGGGCGAAGTCGGCGCCGGCCCGGCGCAGCGCGGTCGCCTCGAAGTCGGCCACGTCCGCGGCCGCGGGCACGTCGGCGGGCTTCAGCTGGTGCCAGGCCTGGTCGATGACGTTGGCGGCGACCAGCTCGGTGGTGCGGTAGCCCTCGTTGAATTTGGCAGCCGCCTCGACCTTTTCCAGCAGTGCGGCGGGGATGGGTTCGCCGGTCTGGTAGTGCTTCGCGTAGTGGCGCAGCACCTCCGGCCACGTGGCCCACATCTCGTTCACCTGCGAGGGAAACTCGACGAAGTCGCGCGGCACGCTGGTGCCCGCGAACTTGGGATAGTGCACCGCTGAGAACATGCCGTGCAGCGCGTGGCCGAACTCGTGGAAGAGCGTCTCGACCTCGTCGTGGGTCATCAGCGTGGGCTGGCCGTCGGCGGGTTTCGCGACGTTGAGGTGGATGGCGACGACGGGCTTGTCCCCGGTCAGGCCGTTCTGGCGCACATAGGCGTTCATCCACGCCCCGCCGCGCTTGTTCGGGCGCGCGTACAGGTCGCACAGGAACAGGGCCAGCGGCGACCCGTCTTCATTGAAAACTTCGTAAACGGGCATGTCCGGGCTGTAGCCGTGCAGCGCGGGCCGGCGCTCGAACTTGAGGCCGTAGAGGCGGCCGGCGGCGTAGAACACGCCGTCCTCCAGCACGCGGGTGGACTCATAGTAGGGCCGAAGCTCCTCCTCGTTGAAGGCGTAACGCGCCTGGCGGACCTTCTCGGCGTTGAATTCCCAGTCGCACGCGGCCAGCGGGTAGGGATCCGGGCCGGCGTCGATCAGGGCCTGCATGTCGGCCGCCTCGCGGCGGGCGTTGGCCACCGCCGGCGCGGCGAGCTGGGAGAGGAGGCGGTTGACCGTGGCGACGGACTTCGCGGTCTGGATCTCGAGCTGGTAGTCGGCGTGGGTGGGGTAACCGAGGAGCTGCGCTCGCTCGGCCCGGAGCCTCGCCAGGCGGGTGACGACGGCGCGGTTGTCGAATTCGCCGCCGTGGCTGCCGCGCGCGAGCGACGCGGCCATGATCTTCTCGCGCAGCGCGCGGTTCTGCAGCGAGCCGAGCACGGGCTGGCCCGTGGTGTTGACGAGGCGGACGAGGAACTTGCCGGCGTGGCCCGCGGCCTGGGCCGCCTTGGCGGCGCGGGCGATCGCCGCCTCGTCGAGCCCGGCGAGCTCCGCGCGCGTGTCGACGAGGACGGCCGAGGCGTTCGTGTCGCTGAGCAGGTTCTGCTTGAACTGCGTGGAAAGCGACGCGAGCTCGGCGTTGAAGGCCTTGAGCTTGGTCTGGTCGGCCTCGGACAGGAGCGCCCCGGCGCGGACGAAGTCGCGGTAGTGGCGTTCCAGCAGGCGCAGCGACTCGGGGTCGAGGCCGAGCGTTGCGCGCTTGTCGTGGAGCTCGCGGATGCGGGCGACGAAGGCGTGGTTGAGGAAGATCGCGTCCTCGTTGGCGGCGAACTTCGGGGACAGTTCCGCCTCGAGCGCGTCGAGCCGCGGATTGGTGTACGCGCCGGTGAGGATTTCGAAGACCGTGCGGACACGGTACAACTTCTCGCCCGCCCGCTCGTAGGCGACGATGGTGTTGTCGAAGGTCGGGGCGGTGGGGTTGGCTGCGATCGCGGCGACTTCCTGCAGCTTTTCCGCCATGGCCTCGGCGAAGGCCGGTCGGAAATGCTCGTCCTGGATCTGTTCGAACGGCGGCAGGTGGTAGGGCAGCGGGCTGACGGTGAGCAGCGGGTTCGGGGCGGGCACGGGGGCGGCGGGGTCGGCGGCGCGGACGCCAGGCACCAGCAGGAGCAGGGCGGCCAGCGCGGCAGTGAGGGATGCGGGAAGGTGCGGGAACGGGGTGGTCATCATCGCGTTTTGGAAACCAACAGACTCCCTCACGGGGGTGTTGGCAAGTGTCATAAACCAAACGGCGCTCGATCGCCGGCCGGGCCGACAGACGTGAAGACGGAACCCGCAACCTCGCGTCCGGGGAGAGGAACGAATGGAGGGAAATCAGCCCGTGCCGGGGGCGGGCCCTCGGGTGGCTTCAGTGCACGAGCTGCGCGCGCAGGAAGCGGTCGATCTGCTCCAGGCTCTGCGGCGACGTGAACACCGCGCCGCCATGGCCGGCGCCCGGCTGCACGGTGAATGAAACCGGCCGGTGGAATT
>CAYMSE010000242.1:0-12002 GCA_964392935.1 uncultured Oleiharenicola sp. | reverse complement strand
GCCGGCCGGTGTAGGCCGGCGTCACGACCGGCATCGCAAACTGGGAATAGCGGAACTGGTCGGATGCGGACACCAGCGCGAACTCCGGCCCGAGCACGCGGCCGTCGGCGTCGACGCCTTCCGCCCGCGACGACACCAGGCCGAGGCCCGGTTCCGCCTCGAGCCGCGCCACCTGGCGCTCCAGCCGGCGGGGCAGCATGACGTCATCGTGGTCGAGCAGCGCGACGTAGGCGCCCCGCGCCGCGGCGACCGCCGCGTTGTGCGCCGCGGGAATGCCGCGGTTCTCCGGGAAGCCGATGACCCGCAGCCGCGGGTCGCGGCCCGCCGGCCCGAGCGCCGCCAGGTCCAGGCCGGCGCCGTTGTCGACGAGCAGGAGCTCGAGGTCGCCCAGCGTCTGGGCGCACACGCTCTCCAGCGCGACGCGCAGGAAGGGCGTCGCGCGGTGGGTGGCCATGATCACCGAAACCCGGGGCATGGCGCCACGATGCGGGGCCCCGCGCCGGTGGCAATGCCGCGCCCGCGCCACCCAACCGCGGCATTGCGCCTGGCGCCCGGCGGCGTTCTGCTGCGCCATGGATCCGCGCCTGCGCACCGCCCTCGTCGCCCTCGCCGCCGTCGGCCTGGCCGCTTGGGTCGGCGTCGCGATCGCACAGGAGCAGCGCTTTCTCGCCTGGATGGTAACCCTGGGATCGGTCTGGGTCCTCGTCTCCTGGACCGGTGGTCCCCTGGCCGAGGCGTGGCTGCTCGGCTTCCTCGTCTTCGGCTACACGGTCGGGAACCGCGGGTTTGCGCAGATCATGCCGCTCGGCGGCCTGCCGCTGTTCTTCGGGGAGCTCGCGCTCGCCTTCGCGGTGCCGATGGCCCTGCTGCGCGGCGCCCTCCGCCGGGAGCTGCCCCTCCAGCGCGACGCCCTCAACCTCGCCCTCGTGCTGTTCATGGCCCTGGGCGCCGGCCGCATCGTGTGGGACGTCCGGATCTTCGGGATCCTCGCGCTGCGGGACTTCGCGATGATCTACTACATCTCGTTCTTCTTCCTCGCCCAGACGCTCGCGCGGCACGGCCCCTCCCGCGCCCTGTTCGACGCCGTGCTCGCCGCGACCTTCGTCGTGCTGGTCGTGGCCGGCCTGCTGTCGAGCGCGTTCACGGAGTTCTTCACCCGCAACCTGCTGGTCGACGGCGTCCCCCTGGTCCTGTTCAAGGGCGACCTGCTCGCCACCTTCCTCAACGCCGGCTTCCTCGTGCTGTTGCCGGTGACGGGGGTGCTGGACCGGGCGAACTGGTGGCGGTGGCTCTTCGCGATCGCGTCACTCGTCTTCTCCCTCACCCTCCTGTCGCGCGCCAGCATGGTCGGGCTCCTCGTGGGCCTGGGCTGGCTGGCGCTGGGCGGACGGTGGCGGCACGCCGCCGTGCTGGTGGCCGTGTCCTGCGCGGGCCTGCTGGCCATCTTCGGCTACTCCGCGCTGCAGCGGAAGGAGTTCACGCAGACCCGCGCCTACGCGATCGTCGAGGCGGCGCGCTCGGTCGTCGATTTCAGCGGCACGCAGAACTACGAGAGCGGCCAGACGAACGACAAGAGCGACAACAACCGCTTCCGCCTGGTGTGGTGGCGCAACGTGATCGAGGAGACGGCGGAACGCGGTCCGGTGTTCGGGCTCGGGTTTGGCGCCGACCTCGCGCGGGGATTCGTCCAGGAATACTATCCGGACTCGACCGAGGCCTTCGTGACCCGCAGCCCGCACAACATCTTCATCACGACGTTCGGCCGCATGGGGGCCATCGGGGCCCTCGGCCTGTTGCTGGTCTACCTGACCCAATTGCAGTCCACGCGCACGGTGGCGCGCGCCACCCTCGCCGATCCGCGGCAAGCCCCGACCCTCGTCCTGCAGGCGGCCTGCTGGGTCGTGCTGGTCAGCTCGTGCTTCGGCGTCGTCCTCGAAGGGCCCATGGGCGCCATTCCCTTCTGGATCATGCTCGGCCTCGCCCACCACGACGCCACCCGCGCCACCGAGCGGGCGCCCGCGCCCGCGCCGGCGGTCACCGCGGCCACCCCGGCGGCCGTTCCCGACTGACGCCCCCGCCCATGTATTGCTCGCCGCACCAGGTGCCGCCGACGGTGATCCCGCAACCGCTCCGGGACCGGCTTGGCGCCCTGCTCCGCGGACCCGCCCGCGCTCCCCTGCGCGTCTCGCGCCCGCTGGGCGTCTTCGCCCTCGGCCGGATCGGCGACTTCGTGCTGTCGCTCTCGGCCATCCGCGTGCTCGTCGCGCATTTCGGTCCGGCCAACACGGTTCTCCTCGTGCCGCAACCGCTGCAGTTTCTCGCGGAGCGCGAATTCCCGGGCGTCGCCTGCCTCGGGCTGCCCACGGAAGCAGCCAGCCTGACCCGCGAGATCCTCCCCATCTGGCGGTGCTACCGACCCCGGCTCGCCGGCCACCGTTTCGACCACCGCGTGTGCCTGAGCCACCAGCGCTCGCTCTACTACGAGCTCGCGCTCTCGTGGACCGTCGCCGGCACCGACCATCGCCTGACCCCGGAAACCTACCCCGCCGAGGCCACCGCGGACATGGGCACGGAGCTCCTCGGACACTGGCGGCTCGTCGAGCGCGTCCTTGGCCATCCGGTCACCCGCGAGGAAATCCTGCCGTCGTTCCGCAGCGTGCCCGTCGCCGACGACGGGTCGCTGCTCGTGTTCCCGCTGTCGCGCGACCAGGTGCGCCGGGTTCCCCGCCCGCTGCTCACCGCCGTCCTGCAGAACTGGAGTCGCCGCCACCGCCGCCGCATCGTCCTCGCCGGCGGACCCGCGGAGACGGACGAACTCCAGCGCCTCGCCGCCGCCCTGGCCCTGCCCGACGTGCGGGTCGAGGCGCCGCCGGGCATTCCGCGCCTGCTCACCCTCATCGCGCGGGCCGGCGCGGTCTTCGCCGGCGACTCCGCCGCCGCGCACATCGCCACCGCCTGCGACAAGCCCACCGTCGTCGTCCTGGGGGAACGGCTCTGGGGCTACTGCCAGCCGTGGTCGCGTTCGCCGCGGCAGAAGGCCTTCCGCCAGGACGCCCGCCCCGGCGAAATCGCGGCCGCGCTGCCGGGGTAGCAGGCGGCCGCCCGGCGCGCCTGCGCTAGACTCTGGACTCCGGGCTCCGGGCTGTCCTTAGTGGCCTCCGTCCCCGTGAATCTCCTGCGCAACCTCGACCTGGCCAGCTTCTTCAAGCTCACCACGCGCGAGCACTTCGACCGGATCACGCCCATCTGCATCGCGGGACTCAGCCTCTTCGGCATCGTCTTCATCTACAGTGCGCAGCTCGCCAGCGGGAAGACCCAGTGGATGCAGCAGGTCGCCTACCTCGGGATCGGCGCCACCCTCTACCTGGCGACCTCCCTGCTCGACTACCGCATCTGGCTCCGCTTCGCCCACTGGGTCTATGTCGTCGCGATCCTCCTGCTCATCCTCGTGCTGATCCCGGGCCTCGGCACCACCCACGGCATGGGGGCGCGGCGCTGGATCGACGTCGGGCTCGCCTTCCAACCCTCGGAATTCGCCAAGGTCGCCGTGCTCTTTGCCACCGCCTCCATCCTCACCGGCAACCGCCTCGGCACCGTGAAGGACTCGCTGCAGGTCCTCTTCAAATTGGCCCTTGCTGTGGGTCTGCCCATGCTGTTGATAATCGCGGAACCCGACCTCGGCAGCGCCCTCGTGATCGCGCCCATGGTCTTTGCCATGTTGTTCGTCTCCAATCTTTCGCTGCGCTTTTTTGCCGGGGCCCTGGGTGCGTTTGCCCTGCTGGTCGGCATCGTGGCGCTGGACGTCTGGAGATATTCCAACTTCATGGAGGAGAACCACCTGGATTACTCCCGGGACCGCGGCGCCTACGAAAAGCACTCGCTCCTGCCGCTGAAGGATTACCAACGCAACCGTGTGCTGGCCTTCGCGATGCCGGACAAGGTCGACCCCATGGGTATCGGCTGGAACAGCCGGCAGTCGCTCATCTCGGTCGGCTCGGGCGGTTTGATCGGCAAGGGGTGGACCGAGGGCACGCAGGCCAAGCTCGGTTACCTGCCGCGCGCGGTCGCGCACAACGACTTCATTTTCTCGGTCATCGCCGAGGAGAAGGGATTTTTGGGAAGCATCACCGTCGTCGGGCTCTTCGGCGTGGTGTTGTGGAACGGACTGCGGATCGCCGGCCTCGCCCGCGACCGCTTCGGCGCCTTACTCGCGCTCGGCGTCACGGTGCTCATTGCCGTGCATGTGTTCGTCAACATCGCCATGACCATCGGCCTCGTCCCGGTGAAAGGCATACCGCTTCCCTTCATTAGCTACGGCGGCACGTTCGTGCTCAGCTGCTGCTTGCTGCAAGGACTGGTCCAAAGCGTCTATCGTTTTCGGAGGGATTCCTGAAAATGGCCCTGCCACCCGATATTGACCGCTTTGCCGGAATTTCCTGCTCGCAGCCTGCTGGCCGGTCGTGCCCTGCCGACAACACCCACAGGGACCACCCCCACCATGAACGATCAGTCCAACCCCGCCGGCGCCTCGCCACAAGACGCCGCCGCACGCCATGAAGAAGAGCTCCAGCAGCCGCCCAAACCGCAGCACGCCGAGCCGATCTCCGCGGGCCAGTTAAAAGCCGAATCCCAGGAACGCGCCGCCAACCGGCCCATCCTCCAGAAAATCCTCGGCCTGTTCCGGAAGGAGAAAGGCACCTTCCGCGAGCTCGTCATCAACTCCGAGCCCCTCGAGAAGCGCGTCGCGCTGCTCGTCGACGGCACCCTCGACCGCTTCGAGATCGAGCGCGAGTCCGACAACCGCATGGTCGGCGGCATCTACAAGGGCCGCATCAAGAACCTCGACCCGGGCCTCAAGGCCGCGTTCGTCGACATCGGCTACAACAAGAACGCCTTCCTGCACTACTGGGACATGCTCCCGGCCGCCGCCGACTCCTCCGTCGAGGTCGTCCGCGTCAACAAGAAGAAGGGCGCCCCCGAGCGGAAGTCCGAGCCGACCGTCAAGGACATCCCCGGCCTCTACCCGCCCGGCAGCGAGATCGTCATCCAGGTCACCAAGGGCCCCATCGGCACCAAGGGCCCGCGCACGACGACCAACCTCTCCCTCCCCGGCCGCTACCTGATCCTCACGCCGTTCTCCGACGGCTGCGGCATCTCGCGCAAGATCGAGGACCCCAACGAGCGCAAGCGCCTCAAGGCCCTCATCAACGAGCTCACCATCCCCGAGGGCATGGGCGTCATCGTCCGCACCGCCGGCGAGGGCAAGAAAGCCCCCTACTTCGTCCGCGACCTCCACCTCCTGCTCAAGAAGTGGGAGGAGGTCGTCCGCAAGATGGAGACCGAGCGCGCCCCGGCCAACCTCTACCAGGAGCCCGACATCGTCGAGCGCACCGTGCGCGACTTCCTCACCGAGGACATCGACCGCGTGCTCATCGACAACGAGGCCGACTTCAAGCGCACCCAGGAGTTCGTCTCGCAGATCTCGTCCCGCTCCCGCGGCAAGATCGCGTACTACAAGGACTCCATCCCCGTCTTCGAGCGCTACAACATCGAGCGCCAGATCGAGCAGACCTTCCAGCGCAAGGTCACCCTGCCCTCCGGCGGCCAGATCGTCATCGACGAGACCGAGGCCCTCATCGCCATCGACGTGAACACCGGTTCGCACAAGTCGAAGTCCGGCGACGAGAAGAACACGATCTTCCAGGTGAACATGGAGGCCGCCGTCGAGATGGCCCGCCAGATCCGCCTGCGCAACATCGGCGGCCTCGTGATCATGGACTTCATCGACATGAAGGAGCGGCGCCACCGCAACGCCGTCTACGACAAGATGGTCGAGCTGATGTCGGAGGACAAAGCCAAGACGCACATCCTCCCGATCTCGTCGCTCGGCATCATGCAGATGACGCGGCAGCGCCAGCAGGAGTCGCTCAGCGCCAACCTCTACACCGGCTGCCCGTACTGCCACGGCCGCGGCACGGTGAAGAGCGCGACGACCATGAGCGTCGAGCTGCAGCGCCGCCTCAGCTCCGTCGCCCGCCGCCTGCAGAATCGCAAGGACGGCAAGGAGTACTCGCTCCGCGTGCACGTGCACCCGAGCATCCTCGAACGCCTCCGCGCCGAGGACGCCGACCTGCTCGTCCGCATGGAGAAACTCTGGAGCGTGAAACTGGCCTTCCGCGCCGACCCGAACTACCACGTGGAGAACTTCAAAATCATTAATGCCAACACGAACGAGGAGTACCGCTGAGGTGCGCGGTGACATTAAATCCGTGTTGGTGACACGAATTCCGTGACGCTGACATGAATTCAATGCCACGCTGACACTAATTCCGTTGCGATCTTCCGCCCGCCGCGAGCCTCTCAGCCCGGCGGGCTTTTTTTGTGGCGACCATCCCGATGGCGCGATCGCATGCTTTAGCGGGAGTCCTGAAATCGAGGCCCAGTGCCACCGAGCTGCCGCACTTCATCCGATATTTCTCCACACGGGCGCGGAAGGAGTTATCCCGGCGCCTGACCTTTCTTCTAGGCTGACAAATGGTTCGACCCCACACTCCGTAGAGCACGTCCATGTCCCACGTTTTTATCTCCTATGCTCGCGCGACCGCCAGGCAGGCGCAGGAGGTCGCTGCCGTTCTGCGCGGCTTGGGACACGAGGTGTGGCTTGACGATGCCATTCCCGCGCACCGCGCCTATGCCGAGGTCATCGAAGAACGCCTGCGCGAGGCCAAAGCCGTGGTCGTCATCTGGTCGGCTGATGCGGCCAAGTCCGAGTGGGTACGCTCCGAGGCCGACCGGGCGCGAACCGCGCGCAAGCTCGTCCAGCTCACCGTAGACGGAACGGCGCTGCCCATGCCTTTCGACCAGATCCAGTGCGCCAATCTTGTCGGCTGGCAAGGCGACCGGACCGCGGTAGGTTGGAAACAGGTGGCCGCGAGCGTGGCCGCGCTGCTGGGGGATTCGACCCCCGCCGGTGAATCTGGCCCAGCGTCCCCCCTCCCGCCACCCTCCGCCGGAGCCGATAGATATACGGTCGCCGTCGAGCCGTTCACCGATCTCGCCGGGGTCGCTGCCAGCGACGACTTCGCCAAGGGATTGGTCGCCGAGATTACCACTGCGCTCTCCCGTTTTCCCGTCCTGCAAGTCGTGGACGCCAGTCCCGCGGCAGCGCGTTACCTGCTCGGGGCAAGCATCCAACGCTCCGGGCCGCGGGTGCGAATCAACGCCCACTTGCGCGACGCTGCGCGGGGTGAGCGGATCTGGGTCGAGCGGTTTGACCGCGTGCTGGAAGACCCTTTCGCCGTCCAGGACGACGTAGCGGGCGTGGTGGTGGGCTCCGTTGAAACGGCCATCCTGAAGGACGAGACCCGCCGCATCGCCACGAAACCCGTCGCCAGCCTTTCGCCGCATGAGCTGTGGTTGCGGGCCCGCGAGACCATCCGCCGGGCCGGACTCGCCCAAGTGGACGAAATTGAGGCGCTGAGCGCGGCGGCGGTCGCCCTTGATCCCAGTTACGGTCGCGGCCTCGCGTTCCTGGCGACCGCGCTGGGCCTCCGCCTCGCCTTCGCCGGCCCGGACGCCGATGTGGGTCCAATCCGGGCGCGGTTCACAGACGCGGTCAGCCGTGCCATGGTGGTCGCGACCGACGACCCGGAGGTGATGGTCTTCGTGGCCGAAGCATTGCTTCTGGCGGAAGCCGACATGGTAGTCGCCCGCGCACTCGTGGACCGGGCAGTAACGATGAATCCGGCTCTCTCCGTCGCCTGGGACGTCTCCGGCAACATCCGCATGCAGAGCGGCGAATATGAGGTGGCGCTCGCTCATTACGAGCGCTGCCTTCGGCTGGACCCGAAGTCGCCGTGGCGGACGTACGTGTGGCCGAGCATGGCCGGCTGCCTGGTCGCCATGGGAAGGTTCGACGAGGCGATCGTCCTCGCCAAGGAGGGCCTGCAAATCGGTCCGAATAATCCCTGGGCCGCCGCAAGCCTCATCGCCGCCTTGGCTCATTCCGGCCGAGTCGCCGACGCCGGCGCCGCCCTGGCCCAGTTCGATCCCCGTCAGGCTGGGGTGTTAAAAAGCAGCCACTTCGGGCCCAAGCTCAGCAAACTCATCAACGAGGCGCTGCAGCTCGCGGATTCTCGAAAACAGAATTAAGTCCGGCGCCGCCAGGGCACGCCGCGTCATCAATCAGTTCCGTGCCCTGGGAAACAGAATCAACCCGGACGACGAACGCCGTGCTCCGCAGTTAGGGGGCGATCGAACCCGCCGGGGTGCCGCGTTGATCCGGAGTCCGCGCGCCGATTTCGATCGAACGGATCGCCCACTCGTGGGCCGGCCGCCCTTTCACGGTGGGAGGCGCGAACCGCCAGGCCGAGACTGTGCGGATGGCATCGAATTGCTGTCACCATCTCACGGAATTCATGTCACCGGTGCGCACGAAATTCGTGTCACCGTTCCTCTAGCGTAATGGCACGGAATTGATGTCACCGCACAGAGGAAGCCGTCAGCCATCAGCTGTCAGCCATCAGCCAATCCTACTCGTTCTCAGAATCCTAATCGTTCTCGTTCTCCGGCGCCCGATCTAACCCGATCCGGCGCCTTTCTTTTGGAGGGCCCGCGTCCCCGCGGGCCGCACCAGCCGTTGATCCTGCTTAACCACGAATGACACGGATGGGTACGAATTCATTCTCGAGCCATTTACCACAAAGCTCGCGAAGGGCGCGAAGCAGACTGGAGGACGAGCCATCAGCTCGTTGGCCCGCCACCCTCAACTCTCAACCACCACCATCTTGCCCAACCACGAATGACACGGATGGGCACGAATTCATTCCCCGAGCCGCTCAACGCGGAGGGCGCGAAGGGCGCAGAGGACCCTGGAGGACGCGCAATCAGAACGTCGGCTAGCCACCCCCATCCCAACCCTCCGCCCCACTCTCAGCTCTCAACTCCTCCCGTCACCGCGAGTCCCCCGCCGCGGGACGTGGCGATCCCGCTGACTACAGCGATTCGATCCGGAGTACCCTGATTTCCCGCACAGCGTGGTCGGGCCAATAGCTGATAACCACCGCGGCAAGGACGGCGACTTCAACGGTCCGACCGTCCTCGTCGAGCTCAGCGTAGTCTCCAGGAGTCATTGGCAAGCGCTCAATCCGCGCCACCCATCGTTCGATTTCTGCGAAGCTTGATTCGTCCGCTTCCGCTGCGAACCCCAACGCCTGGTGCGTGAATACGGTCCGATAAGGCGTCACTCGTCCGAAGCCTTGCGGCGTTCGGCCCGAACGTGCTTCACGTGCTCCCAACCCACTCCCTTGCCGTTCCCGATTTCCTTCATCGCCGCCGTCAGCTGCCGTCGACGGCCCGCGCTGTGTCGGCGCTTCATCCGTTCTGCAATTGCCGCCAGCGTCCGACGATCATCGGGACTCAGTCCCTGGAGGGTTTTCTGCAGCTCGGCGACGCTCATGAAGAAAAGGCTGTCCGCACCGGACTGGAAATCAAGTTCCCGGCAGGAAAAATCCCACCGCCCGGACCGGCCGGGCTTCCCGCTCCGCCGCCAGCCAATCGGCATCGTCGCGGGCTCTTGATCGCTTCGATTTCGTGCGTCCCAGCGGACGCCGCGACCGGCGGCGTCGAAACGCCGCCTCCACCGCGGCATTCTCGTTGTTCCGCCGCGCCAGTTCCTGGGCCTTTTCGTGCGGATTCACGTCTCTGGGAATAGCCGGCATCCGCCTGCCGGCAAATCCTGCGCCGCAATTTTTCCGTTAATGTCGGCCCGCCCGGTTGAGCGGAGGTCGTGTCACCGGGGCAACCATGGAAAACACGAAAGCTGCAACGAAGAACGCGCAATTGGCGCGTCGGTCCGCGTCACTCAACCTTCCGAACCACAACGCGGATTGGGCGACCAATCCCGTGAACCCAGCAGGATTCATCGGGACGTCCCGGGCTGCCAGCAGGCAGCAACGGGAAACTCTCATCTCTCAACCACCGCCCTTCCATCCTGCTTAACCACGAATGACACGGATCGGCACGAATTCATTCCCCAAGCCGCTCAACGCGGAGGGCGCGAAGGGCGCGGAGTCGCTTCGAGGACGAGCGATCAGCTCGTTGGTTCGTGTCTCTCAACTCTCCAAGCCACAACGTAGGTTGGGCGACTTGTCCCGGGCTGCCAGCGGGCAGCAACGGGAAGCCCTCAGCTCTCAGCTGATCGGTCCGCCTGAGGTGTGCTCCTGCGCGTCTCCCAGTTGAGGCCAACTGGTCTCGATCTTGGGACGCACAAAAGCTCGCCGCTGGTTCCGCAATACCAACAGTGACCGCTGCCATGGACCTGCCCCGGCCTCCCCGATGGAAGCGCCTCCTGAAACGGGGTCTCGCCGTGGGCGCCATCGTCCTCGTCGTCGCCCTGGCGCTTGGCTACGTGATGCAATGGCGGCACGACGCGGCGTGGCGCGCGCAACACCCGCCGCCGGGTTCCTTCGTCACCGTCGGCGGTCACGGCGTCCACTACCGGTTGCACGGCCGGGGTGACGTCACCTTCGTCCTCGAAGCCGGCCTCGGCGACTACAGCGGAAACTGGGGCGCGGTGGAGGATGGGCTCGCCGGACTCGGCCGCGTGTTCGCCTACGATCGCGCCGGGCTGGGTTGGAGCGATCCCGCCCGCGGTCCGCGCTCACCCGCGGCCATTGCCGCCGAGCTGTACGCCGTGCTCATCGCCGCGCACGTCCCGAAGCCTTGGATCCTGGTCGGACATTCCTCCGGCGGGATCTCGCAGGTGCTGTTCGCCATGGATCATCCCGGCGAGGTCGCCGGACTCCTGCTGATCGACCCGTCGCACCAGGACCAGTTCCAACGCCTGCCTGCCCCGCCCGCGGTGTTCGTGTGGCTGTTGCCCCAGTTCGCCCGGTTGGCCTCCTTCGGCGTGCCCCAGCTGCTGTTCGGCTCGGAGGATCCCGCGCAGAATCTCTCGTCGCACGTCCTCACCACCGGCGCCGAGCTGCGCGCCCTGTTCGACGCCGATGCCACCTGGCGGAAGCGTCCGATCCAGCTGGGCTCCCTGCCGCTCTATGTGCTGACGGCCGACAGCGACCGGATGCTGCCCGGCCGGACCGACGCGGAGCGCCACGCGGCCTGGGAAATCTGGAAGACGCTGCACGACGAATTGCTCGCCGCCTCGACGGCCGGTTTCCGCCGGCACGACGTCGTCCCGAGGTCCAGCCACTACATCCACCGCACCCATCCCGACATGGTGCTGGCCGCCGCCCGCGAACTCACCCAACGCCTCAAGGCCGCCAATCCCTAGCCCAGTCAAGACGTACGGTCCCCGGGTCTCCGTCTTGGAGGACGAGCCATCAGCTCGTCGATTTGATCCGGGTGGCCACGAAAAGCACGAGAAGCACAAAACCTTCGCTTACCCCGCCCCCTCTATCGTCATTGCGAGGCTCGGCACGAGCCGTGGCAATCCAGCTAGTATACGAGCCCTCAGCTCTCAGCCACCGCCCTCCCCAGCCCGCATAACCACGAATGACACGGATGGGCACGAATTCATACCCCGAGCCGCTCAACGCGGAAACCACGAAGGGCGCGAAGGAGAGTGGAGGACGCGCGATCGACACGTCATGCCTCGATCCACGTAGGCCGCAAAAAGGCGCAAGAGACGCAAAAGCTCGGCCAGGATATACACAGGCGACAAATCGGTTTCAATCCCTGAGCCGAAACGCGGGCCGAAGGGGTCGGCGCAGGTGGTCTGTGTTGGCTGGATTGCTTCGTCGGCCTGCGGCCTCCTCGCAATGACCGGGCCGGAACGGGGGCGGATTGGGCGGGGGGCAATGTCCCGGCCGGAACGCCGGGGCGGCAGGACTCCCGGCAGCTCCGGCCGAACGCGGGCGGCGATGCGGCCCGCTCCGATGGGAATCGCTGCAAGCGGACGAAACTTTGTTCGGTTTTTGCGTCGGTGCCTTCTATCCTGCAGCCATGCGATCCGACGTTGAGCTGCTGCGCGACTACGCCGAGGG
>CAYMSE010000241.1:0-4234 GCA_964392935.1 uncultured Oleiharenicola sp. | reverse complement strand
CAGGAAGGAGAGATCGAAGAGCCCGTGGTGGGTCGGGCCGTCGTTGGGCGACAGGCCGGCGCGATCCAGGCAGAACGTGACGGGCAGGTTCTGGAGGCAGACGTCGTGGATCACCTGGTCGTAGGCGCGCTGGAGGAAGGTCGAGTAGATGGCGCAGACCGGGCGGAACTGCTTGGTGGCCAGGCCGGCGGCGAACAGCACCGCGTGTTCCTCGGCGATGCCGACGTCGAAGAACTGGCCGGGCTGTTCCTTCGCCAGCTGGGAGAGGCCGGTGCCGCTCGGCATGGCGCCGGTGATCCCGAGCACCTTCGGGTTTTGGCGCGCGAACTTCGCCAGGGCTGCGCCGAACACGTCCTGGTAATTGGGCGGCGTCCCGGGGATCGGCCGCACGCTCTCGCCCGTCTCGGGATCGAACGGGCTGGCGCCATGGAACTTCTCCGGGTGCGCGACCGCGGCCTCGAGGCCCTTGCCCTTCTTGGTCAGCACGTGGATGAGGATCGGCACGTCGCAATGCTTGGCAAACTCGAGGTTCTTGATCAGGGCCTCGACGTTGTGCCCGTCGACCGGCCCGAGGTAGCGCAGGCCGAATTTCTCGAACAGCGAGGACTCGACGATGAAGTCCTTGGTCTCGCGCTTCCACTTCGTGTAGACGCGGTTCATCTCCACGCCGGTGGGGAAACTCTTGAAGAACGCCTCGATGTCGTGGTGCAGCTTGTTGTAGGTCGGGTTGGTGCTGAGGCGGTTGAGGTAGCCCGCGATGGCACCGACGTTCTTCGCGATGGACCACTCGTTGTCGTTGAGGATGACGATGAGGCGCTTGGTCGAACTGACGACGTTGTTCAGCGCCTCCATGGTGATGCCGCAGGTGAAGGCGGCGTCGCCGCAGACGGCGACGACGTGCTCCGCCGAGCCGCGCAGGTCGCGCGCGGTGGCCATGCCCAGCGCGGCGGAGAGGGCGGTGCCCGCATGGCCGGCGCCGAACGCATCGTGCACGCTCTCGTCGCGGTGGAGGAAACCCGAGGCGCCGCCGGTCTTGCGCAGCTTGGCGAAGAACTTGCCGCCGCGGCCGGTGAGCAACTTGTGCACGTAGCCCTGGTGGGCCACGTCGAAGACGAACTGGTCCTCCGGCGTGTTGAACACGCGGTGCAGGGCGATGGTGAGCTCGACCACGCCGAGGTTCGGGCCGACGTGGCCGCCATTGCGCGAGGTGACCTCGATGAGTTCATCGCGGATTTCCTGCGCCAGCTGCGGGAGCTGGGCGAGGGGCAGCGCCTTGACGTCGGCGGGGCTGGAGATGCCGGCCAGCAGGGTGGGGGCGGAGGCGGACTCGCTCATGGATGGAACGCGGGGCGCTTACTCCGGGCGGGCGGACTCGAACGCCTCGAAGGTCGCGGCGCCATCCTTCGTGCTTTTCAGCTTCTCGATCTTCAGCTCGGCGTCCTTCAGGCGCCCTTCGCACACCTTGAGCAGCTTGGTGCCCTCCTCATATTTCGCCAGCAGGTCGGCCAGCGGCACTTCGCCCTGTTCCATCGAGTCGACGATGGCTTCGAGCTTGGCCAGCGCGGCCTCGAAACTGAGTTTGGCGGTCTTGTCGTTGTCCACGCCGCCACTGTGCGTCCGGCGCCCGGCTTTTCAATCAATCTTTGGACGGGCGAAAACCGCGGGCGCAGAGCGAGTTGGGCGCGGGCGGACGGGCCGGCGCGGGCGGGGTGGCAGCCGCGCGACCGGGGGCGCGGGCGCGTCATCTTCGCGCTGGCCGACCGCGGTAAAGGTGGCTGTGCTCGCGCCCATGCATTGGCTGCCCCTGACGGTGCTGGGTCTCCTCGTCGCGCGCCTCCTGGCGCAACTTGCCCTGGAGGCGCTGAATCGCGCCGAGGTGCAGCGCCGTCGCGGCGCCGCCCCCGAGGCGTTCCGCGGCATCATGGACGAGGCCACGTTCGCCAAGGCCGGCGACTACACGCTGGCGAAGAGCCGCTTCAGTTCGATCGAACTGGTGTACGACGCCGCCCTGCTGGCCGCGGTCGTCTTCAGCGGGCTGCTGCCGTGGTGGTGGGCGCGCATCGACTCCCTCGCGCCCGGCGCGGCTTGGTCCGGGGCGCTCTTCCTCGTCGCCACCCTGCTGCTCCTGGGCCTGCCCGGCCTGCCGTTTTCCTGGTGGTCGCAGTTCCGCCTCGAGGCGCGCTACGGCTTCAACCAGAGCACGGTCGGCCTCTGGCTCATGGACCAGGTCAAGTCCACGCTGCTCGGCCTCGCGATCGGCTTTCCGCTGGCGTGGGCGCTCCTCGCGCTGGTCCGGCTCGCCGGCCCCGCATGGTGGGTCTGGGGCTTCGCCCTGGTGTTCGGCTTCCAGCTGCTGATGCTGGTGCTTTACCCGAAGCTGATCCTGCCGCTGTTCAACAAGCTGACGCCCCTGCCGGAGGGCGAGGCCCGCACGCGGTTGCTGGCGCTGTCGGATCGCACGGGCTTCCGGGCGCAGACCATCGAGGTGATGGACGGCTCGAAGCGCTCGTCGCATTCGAACGCGTTCTTCACGGGCTTCGGACGCTTTCGCCGCATCGTGCTGTTCGACACGCTCATGAACCAGCTCGGCCAGGAGGAGCTCGAGGCGGTGCTGGCGCACGAGATCGGCCACTACAAGCGCGGGCACATCCCGAAGCGCCTGGCGACCGTGGCGGGGCTGCAGCTGGCGGCGTTCGCGGCGGTCGCGTGGCTGGCGCAGGCACCGTGGTTCAACACCGCGTTCGGCCTGCCCGCCGGGGCGACGGCGGCGACCTTCCTGCTGTTCGGGTTGCTCGGCGGCCTGGCGACCTTCTGGTTTTCGCCCCTTGGCAACTGGGTTTCGCGGAAGCACGAATACGAGGCGGACGCCTTTGCGCGCGAAGCGATGGGTGGCCCCACCTCGCTGTCCGGGGCCCTGCGCAAGCTGTCGCAGAAGAACCTGTCCAACCTCACGCCGCATCCCCTCTACAGCGCGGTGTACTACTCGCATCCGACGCTGCTCGAGCGCGAACGGGCGCTGCAGGGATGACTGCGCGGGAGACAACGACGTGACCCCGGTGACAACCCCGGCGCGGTTGGCCTGCCCGCGGCGGCCGGCGGCGGACCGGTGTCGCGCCGGGTTGGTGCGGGCCTGGCTGTTCGTGGCCGGGGTCGCGGCCCCGGCGCTCACGCTGGCGACGTACAACGTCGAGAACTATACGGTGGCGGACCGCATGGTGGACGGGGTGTTTCGTCCGGCATATCCCAAGCCCGAGAAGGAACGTGCGGGCCTCGTGCGCGTGATCCAGGGCATCGCGCCCGACGTGCTGGCGGTGCAGGAGATGGGTGGCCCGGCCTACCTGGCGGATTTCCAGCGCGAACTCCGGGACGCGGGGCAGGATTTCCCGCATGCGGTCGTGCTGGAGGCGGCGGACCCCGACCGGCACGTGGCGGTGTTGTCGAAGGTCCCGTTCCGGGCGGTGACGCGGCATGCCGACGTGCCGCTGTCGTATTTTGGCCGGCCGGACGCGGTGAAGCGCGGCGTGCTGGAGGTGGTCCTGGCCACAAACGAGGGGGACGTTTCCCTGTTCGCGGTGCACCTGAAGAGCAAACACACGGAGCGGCCGGATGACCCCGAATCGGCGCTGCAGCGCGCGCTGGAGGCCGAGGCCGTGCGGGATCTTGTGCTAGCCCGCTGCCCCAACCCAACGGAGGCCAAGTTCGTGATCTGCGGCGACTGGAACGACACCCGCGCGTCCCGGCCCGTGCGGGCCCTGCAGAAGCGCGGGGAGGTCGAAGTCGGCGAGATCCTGCGGGCGGCGGACGCGCGCGGCGAGACCTGGACGCACTACTTCCAGCGCGAGGACCTTTACAGCCGCCTGGACTACCTGCTCGTCTCGCCCGCGCTGAAGCCGTTCGTTGCCGGCGGCCGGGCGAAGATCTGGGACGGACCCGGGGCCGCCGAGGGCAGCGACCACCGGGCGGTGTACGTTGAGCTCCGGGTCGCGCCCCGGCGCTAGCGGCGCGCGGATCAGGCGGCCCGCTGCGGCAGGACCTGCTGGATGACGCGGTACAGCTCCTCCGCAACCATCGGCTTGGCCACGAACATCAGCCGGCCCGGTTCGAACGGGGGCAGCGACTGGTTCGGGGTCAGGCCGCTCATCACGACGATGCGCACGTCGGGGTTGAGCCGGCGAAGCTCGCGGATCAGCTCGGAGGTGCGCATGCCCGGCATCATGGCGTCGGTGAGCACCGC
>CAYMSE010000240.1:0-4193 GCA_964392935.1 uncultured Oleiharenicola sp. | reverse complement strand
GCTCCGTTTCATCTACGGCCTGCTCGAGCGCCAGTTCCGCCGCGTGTTCGCGATCGCCAAGAAGGAACGCGGCGTCACCGGCGAGCGCTTCCTGCAGCTCCTCGAGACCCGCCTCGACAGCGTCGTGTACCTCCTCGGCTTCGCCAAGAGCCGCGCCGCCGCCCGCCAGCTCGTCAACCACGGCCACGTGCGCGTGAACGGCCACAAGGTCGACATCGCCAGCTACAACGTCGTCCAGGGCGACGAGGTCGAGATCAAGGCCGTCAACTCCTCCCGGCAGCTCGCCACCCGCGCGATCGAAGAGAACCGCGCCCGGGTCGTCCCGGCCTGGCTGACGCGCAACGACGAGGCCCTCAAGGGAACCGTCACCCGCCTCCCCACGCGCGACGAGATGGAGCCCTCCATCAACGAGCAGCTCATTGTCGAGTACTACTCGCGCTTCTGATTTCCGTTCCCGGTCGGTCGCTTACTTCTCCACTTACTCAACTCAATCGCCTCATCCCATGCCCAAGCGTCTCGGCAAATTCGAAATTCCCTCCAAGCTGACCAAGGTTGAAGAGGGTTCCACCTCCACCTACGCCAAGTTCATCGCCGAGCCCTTCGAGGCCGGCTACGGCCACACGATCGGCAACTCCCTCCGCCGCGTGTTGCTGAGCTCCATCGAGGGCAGCGCCATCAGCTCGATCAAGATCGACGGCGTGAACCACGAGTTCCAGTCCGTCGAGGGTGTCGTCGAGGACGTCACCGACATCGTGCTCAACCTGAAGAAGATTCTCATCGTCTCCGAGAAGCGCGAGCCGGTGAAGCTCCACCTCAAGGTGAACAAGGAAGGCCCGGTCACGGCCGCCGACATCCAGCAGGATGCCAACATCAAGATCGTCAACCCCGACCAGGTCATCTGCACGCTCGACACGAAGAAGACCTTCGAGGCCGAGATCGAGATCAAGACCGGCCGCGGCTATTGCCCCGGTGAGAACAACAAGAAGGAAGACCAGGCCATCGGCGTCATTCCGATCGACTCGCTCTTCTCCCCGGTGCGCCTCGTCCGCTACGCGGTCGAGAACACCCGCGTCGGCCAGATCACCGACTACGACAAGCTCGTCCTCGAGGTCTGGACGGACGGCCGCATCACGCCGGACGACGCCCTCAAGCAGTCCGCCTCCATCCTCAAGCACCACCTCGATGTCTTCGACCGCGTCTCGCAGGAGACCTACGAGTTCGAGAGCCAGGCGGCCGAGGTCAGCGAGGAGCAGAACAAGCTCCGCAAGCTGCTCAACATGTCGGTCAACGAGATCGAGCTCTCGGTCCGTGCCGCGAACTGCCTCAACAACGCCAACATCACCACGGTCGGCGAGCTGGCGATGAAGACCGAGCAGGAAATGCTCAAGTACCGCAACTTCGGCAAGAAGTCCCTCAACGAAATCAAGGAGAAGCTCGAAGCCCTCGGCCTGTCGCTGGGCATGAAGTTCGACGAGCGCCTCCTCGACACCAAGAAGGAAGCCTGAGCCGCGGCTGCGCCGCGGAAGCAACAAGGTCCAGGTAACAAGAACCAAGATTTATCATCCCGAACAGTTCCCGGTTGGGGCCTAGTCCTGGCACCTGGCCCCTGGCACCTGGAACTTCCTCCCCATGCGTCACAACAAACATCACGCTTCCCTGGGCGTCACCCGCGAACACCGCCGGGCGATGCTCTCCAACCTGGGCGCCGCCCTCATCCGCCACGGTCGCATCGAGACCACGCTGACGAAGGCCAAGGCTCTTCGGCCCTTCATCGAGAAGGTCATCACCAAGGCCAAGAAGGCCGCGGCCGCGACCGAGAAGAAGGACGCGATCCACCTGCGCCGCGTCGCGCTCACCGACATTCGCGACGAGTCCGCGGTCACGCTGCTCTTCAACGAGAAGGTGAAGCAGTTCGAGAAGCGCGCGGGCGGCTACACCCGCATCTACAAGCTCGGTCCGCAGCGCATCGGCGACGCCGCCGAGATGGCGCTGATCGAGTTTGTCGGGGCCGAGGACAAGGGTTACTCCAAGTCCCGCGGCAAGAAGAAGGGGACCAAGAAGGCCAAGCCGGCCGCCGCGGCCGCGTCCGCGGCCGAGGCCCCCACGGCCGACGAGCCGAAGGCCTGAGCCTTTCGTCCGTTTCCGCCGGCGCCGCGCCGCTCCTCCGGAGCCGGCGCGTTTTTCTTTGCCCTTGGCGGGGCTGCGCCGCGTCTCTAGCCATGCGGCGATGTCGTCTTCCCGCCTCCGCACCTGGCTGTTTCTCGGCGGATTGCTGCTGGTGACCGGCGCCAAGCTCGGCCTGATCCGTTCGTTCGGCTCGGATGTGCCGCTGGCGGACCAATGGACCGCGGAGGGTTCGACCTTGTTTCAGCCGTATGTTCGCGACGGCCGCGTGCCGCCGGACCACTTCTTCTTCTCGCATGGCGAACATCGCCCGGTGATGACCCGGTTCATTGCCTATGCCTGCTTCCGTCTCAACGGCGACCAGTGGGATGCGCGCGTGGAGTGCGTGGCGAATCTGGCCGTGCAGGCGGTGACCTTCGCGTTGCTCTGGTTTCTCGCCGGACAGCTGGCGGAGGGCCGGATCCTCGCCGTGTTGCGCGGGGTCACGGTGACGCTCTGCGCGCTGCCGTCGATCCAGGAAAACTATGTCTGGGGCTTCCAATCGCAGTTTCTGCTGCTGGTCTGCTGTGGTCTGGCGCACGTGGCCGGCACCATGCTGGCCCCGGCGCCCGGTCGCCGTTGGTGGCTCGCCCAGGCGGCGGGCCTCGCGGGAATCCTGTCGCTCTCCAGCGGATTCCTCTCGGCCGTCGCCCTGGCGGCACTGGCGCTGTGGGATTGGACCGTCCGGGGACGTCGCGATCGGTGGGTCGGGCACACGCTGATTGCCAATCTGGTGCTGACCGGGTTTGGCTGGTGGTTTCTCACGCCGATCGTCGATTCCGCGGACCACGTGCGCACGCCGGGGCAGTTTGCAGCCGCGTTCTTCAGCCTGCTCAATTGGCCGAGTCCGTGGCGTGGCTGGGGTCTGCTCAGCCAGGTGCCCGTGTGGGCGCTGATGGCCGTGCGCTGGGCCCGGGGTTCGGCGGATCTGGCGCGCAACCGAGTCGTAACCGGGCTGCTCCTTTGGTTGTACCTGCTCGTTGCCGCGATCGCGTTCGGCCGGGGTGGGGCGGCCGCCGGCGTGCTCGTGGCCAATCGCTACATGGATGTCCTGGTGGTCGGATGCTGGCTCAACCTGCTGGCCGTGCTTGCGCTCGCCGGAGAGTTGCCCGGCGGCGGCTGGCGCCGGGCCGTGGGGCTGTGTCTGCTACCCGCGTGGCTCGGCCTGGCGGCGGCCAACGCTCCGGGCCGGCTGGAATCCGTCGCGCAGACGGAACGCGACTACCGGATGCGCCACGACGCCACGGTCCGCGAATTCCGCCGGACGGACGATCCCGCGGTCTTCGAACGCGACCCGGCCGTGCGCCAGGCTTTTCCCCATTTGCCGTTCACCATCGAGCTGCTGCGCGATCGCCGGATGGACCCGGTCTGGCCCGCCAGCTTGCAGCCGGAACGAAGGGCGGGCCCCCTCTCGTGGCTCGCGCTGCGCATGGTGCGCGCAGGTGGTTGGCTCGTCGCTGTCGGCACGGCCCTCCTGCTTGCGGCTGGTGCATTGCCTTTCCGACGGGCGCTCCGCAATCTCAACTCCATGCCAAGCGCGAGCTCGCCCCGCCCATGAACGCTGCACCGGGAGTCACCGTGGACGTCATCGTGTATGGTCTGCTTGTCTTCGGGCTGATCGGCGGGCTGTGGGCCTACTACGATCGGCGCGATCGGGCCTTCTACGACTCCGAGCGGCGCAAGATCACGTTCCACTGCATCCGTTGCGACCGACTGTATGAGGAAAAGGTCGGGACCGAAACGGCGCCGTGCCCCAAGTGCGGGCACCTGAACACGCGGCTCAAATTCTAGCCGGTGCGCCGGGCGCCGTTCGGCCCCGCGGGACCGCCGTTCCGCTGCATTTGGTTCGAATTCGACGCGCCCGCCCGTACTCGTGGGGCATGCTGAATCGACTCCTGCTTCCCCTGGCCGGACTGGTGCTGGCCATCTCCGTCCAGGCGGCCCCGAGCCCGGCCTTCGCCGCCCTGGTCGAGCGCTACTACGACGAGTATCTCGCCTTGTTCCCGATCGATGCGGCGATGTACGGCGAC
>CAYMSE010000239.1:0-5098 GCA_964392935.1 uncultured Oleiharenicola sp. | reverse complement strand
CGCCACGCCAACCTCCGCTACGAACCGGACAAGCTCCTCACCGGCCGCGTCGAACTCCAGGAGGGCACGCAGCCGACGCCCGAGGACCGCGGCCGCTTCTTCCGTCGCCTGCTCGAGCGCCTCCAGGCCGAGCCGGGCGTCGAAGCGGTCGCCGTCACCAGCCGCAGCTTCATCGGCTCCGGCGTCCCAACCCAGATCCAGCCGGACGGCGTCACCTACGCGAACGTGAACGAGCGCCCCCTCGCCTGGCTCGAGGTGGTGTCCAACGACTATTTCCGGCTCATCTCCATCTCGCCCGCGGCCGGGCGGCTCTTCGACAGCCGGGAACAGACCATCGGCGACACCCGGTCGGCGCTCGTCAACGAGTCGTTCGCCCGCCGCTTCTGGCCGGGCCAGGATCCGCTGGGCCGGCGGTTCCGCACGAACCAGACCCAGGAGAACTGGGTCACCGTCGTCGGCGTCGTGCCGGACCTCCACATGCAGGGCATCTTCGACGAGCCGGGTCGCAACGAAGCCGGCTTCTACCTCGCCCAGGACCAGATGGGCTGGGGCTGGCTCGACCTCGTCATCCGGACCAAGTCCGACCCGCTCAAGCTGATCGACCCGGTGCGCCATGCCATCGCCAGCATCGATCCGAACCAGCCGATCCACTCCGTCGGCACCCTCACCGACCAGACGGTCCGCGCCATGCGCGGCTTCAGCACCATCGGCATCCTCGCGGTCGTCTTCGCCGTCATCTCGCTCTTCCTCGGGGCCATCGGCGTCTATGGCGTCACGTCCCAGGCCGTGAGCCGGCGCACGCGCGAGTTCGGCATCCGGATGGCGCTCGGCTCCACCATGACGCAGCTGCTGCAGCTTGTCCTCCGGCAGGGCGGCCGCCAGATCGTCCTCGGCCTGGCCGCGGGCCTCGCGGGCGGATTCCTGCTGACACGTCCGCTGGAGCAGCTCTTTGGCAGCTCCATGGCCAACAATCCGCTGATCTACGTCGGCGTCACCGTGGCGATCGCCGCCGTGGGCGTCGCCGCCCTCTGGCTCCCCGCGCGCCGCGCCAGCCGCGTGGACCCGATGATCGCGCTCCGCGACGAGTAGCGCTGCGCGAGGTTTCAATTCACCAGTTCCAAGTACCAAGAGCCACCCGTCGAAATTCTTCCCCCTGCCACCCGATTCACGCGATCGGCCGCCGCCCTCCCCTCCCGCGCGGCGTCGGCAATCATTAATCGTAAATCATAAATCGTGAATCTTCCCCCATGAACTCCCTCCGCTTCGCCCTCCGCCAGCTGTTCAAGGCCCCGGGCTTCACCGCCACGGTGACCATCGTGCTGGCGCTCGGCATCGGGGCGACCACCACCATCTTCAGCGTCGTCCATGCCGTGCTCCTGCATCCATTCCCGTACAAGGACGGCAACGACATCCTCTTCGTCGGCTCCTCCCGCCTGAACGAGCCGAACAGCCAGATGCCCGTGGCCTACCTGGACTACCTCGAATGGCGGAAGCACGTGCAAAGCGTCGACCAGCTCGCGTTCGCCAGTGGCAGCGCGGCAATCCTCACGGGCATCAAGGAGCCCGCGACGGTCCGCAACGCCGGCGTATCCGCCAACACCTGGCCGCTCCTGGGGCTCGCGCCCGTGCTCGGCCGCGTGTTCAACGAGGCCGAGGACCGGCCCGGCGCCGATCCCGTCGCCGTGCTCAGCTACGCCACCTGGCAGAAGCATTTCGGCGGCGAGCCAACCGCGCTGGGCAAGGCCCTCGTCCTCGACGGCAAGCCGCACACCGTGATCGGCGTGATGCCCCCGTCGTTCAAGTTCTGGGCCGGCGACGTCTGGACGCCCGTCGGCCTGCAGGCGGACACCGACATCATGCGCAGCCGGCTGATGCGCTCGGACACGTGGGTCGTGACAAAGCCGAAGCCCGGCAAGACGCAGCAGGACGTGCAAACCGAGCTCGACGTGCTCGCGCGGAACCTTGCGCAGCAGTTTCCCGACACCAACAAGGACGTCGGCGTCATGATCCGCCGGCTGAGCGACTCGGTCACCGGGCCGTTCCGCAGCCCGCTGCTCATGCTCCTCGCCGCGGTCGCCGGCGTGCTGCTCATCGCCTGCGCCAACGTCGCCAACCTCTTCCGCGCCCGCACCAGCGCGCGCCAGCGCGAGTTCGCCGTGCGCGCCGCCTTGGGCGCCAGCCGCGGCCAGCTGGTCCGCCAGACGCTCGTCGAGAGCCTGCCGCTCGCCCTGCTCGGCGGCGCCGCCGGGCTCGCCGTCGCCTTCTGGGGCCTCGACGCCCTGCTCGCCATCCTCCCGCAGGACGCGGTGCCGGCCGAGGCGCAGATCCGCGTCAACGGCCCGGTCATGGCCTTCTCGTTCGTCGTCACGCTCGGCACGCTCCTGCTCTTCTCGCTCTTTCCCGCCCTCGAGAGCTCCCGCGCCGCCGTCGGCCACCAGCTGCAGGAAGGCAACCGCGGCACCGCCAGCATGCGCACGAGCCGCGTGCGCGCCGGACTCATCGTCGCCGAGGTCAGCCTCTCGCTCGTGCTGCTGGTGTGCGCCGGCCTGTTCATCCGCAGCCTGTCGCTCATCCACGCCATCGACCTCGGCTTCGAGCGGAAGAACCTGCTCGTGCTTCCCCTCCAGCTCTCCGAGACGCGCTACGCCAACTCGGAACAGGCCACGGTCTTCTTCGAGCAGGCCGTCGAGCGCCTCCGCCAGCTGCCCGCGGTCACCGCCGTCGGCGCCTCCACGAGCGCCCCGTTCTCCAACGTCAACGGCATGCCGCTCGCCGTCGAGGGCCAGACCTACACCTCGCTCGAGCAGATCCAGGGCCTGCTCTTCGGCCTCGTCACTCCCGGGTACTTCCGCGCGCAGGGGATCCAGCTGGTCAGCGGACGCCTCTTCGCCGAGGCCGACCGCGCCGGCACGCCGCCGGTCATCGTGCTCAACGAGGCGGCCGTGAAGAAATTCCTCCCCGACGGCAATCCGCTCGGCAAACGCGTCATGCTCGGCGCCCCCGAGCACCTGATCAAACCGGGCATGCTCCCGGCCGGCTTCGACAAATTCCAGTGGGCGACCGTCGTCGGCGTCGTGCGCAGCCTGCGCTACTTCGGCCAGCAGAACGACCCGACGCCGGCGGCGTACATCCCCGTGCGCCAGGGCTGGGATTACCCGCAGATGCGCCGCTCCATGCTCCTGCTCGTGCGCACCAAGGGCGACGCCCTCGACGCCGTGCCGGCGCTGCGCGCCGTCATCCGCTCGCTCGATCCCGACCTCCCGGTCGGCCGCATCGCCACCGTCGACATGCTCATCGGCGATTCGCTGCAGGGCATCCGCTTCAACACCGTCCTGCTCGGCCTGTTTGGCGCGGTCGCGCTCGCGCTCGCCGCCGTCGGCATCTACGGCGTCGTCGCCTGGAACGTCACGCAGCGCACGCGCGAGATCGGCATCCGCCTCGCCCTCGGCGCGGACCGGAGGGGCGTGCTGCGGATGATCGTCCGCCAGTCGATGCGCGTCGTGGCGATCGGGCTGCTTCTCGGCCTCGCCGGCGCGCTCGCCCTCGTGCGCGTGATGCAGAGCCAGCTGTTCTCGATCAGCGCCTTCGACCCGCTCACCTACCTGGCCGTCGTGGCCGTCCTCGGCACCGCCGCCCTCCTCGCCTGCTGGCTCCCCGCCCGCCGGGCCACCAAGGTCGACCCGATGGTGGCCCTCCGCGCTGAATAGGAGATCTTGAAATCGAAAATCTGCCATCGGTCGTCGTGAAATCTCCGCGCCCCGGTCACCGCCCCAATTCCCGGTTCTCGATTTAGGATTTTCAGTTTTCCCAATTTCCATGAACACCCTCCGCCTCGCCCTCCGCCAGCTCTTGAAGTCGCCCGGATTCGCCCTCGTGGCGATCGGCACGCTCGCCCTGGGCATCGGCGTCTGCACCGCGATGTTCAGCATCGTCCGCGCCGTCTTGCTCAAGCCCCTGCCGGTCCGCGAACCGGAACGCCTCGTCTGGATCGAGAACCTCGGCACCGGCGGCCTGTCCGAACGTACCTCGCGCGCCGACACGCTGCTGGGGTGGCGCGCGCAGAGCCGGAGCTTCGAAAGCCTCGGGGCGTGGTTTGCCTTCTCCGACTACGGCCGGCTCAAGCTGACCGGCTCGGGCGAGCCCGAGAGCCTGCGCGGCGTGGGCATCTCGGACAACTTCCTGCCCACCCTTGGCGTCCTCCCGCTCCACGGACGCAATTTCTCGGCGGAGGAGTCGGCCTTCAACGGGCCCGGCGCGATCTTGCTCAGCCACAGTTTCTGGCAGCGGCGCTTCGGCGGTGATCCGTCCGTCGTCGGCACCGCCCTCACGCTGAATGGCAAGCCCAACACCATCGTCGGCGTGTTGCCCGCGACCTTCGACTTCGATGCCATCTTCACGCCCGGCAGCGAGGCCGACGTGCTCTATCCCTTTGCCCTCTCGCCCGAAACGGCCAGCTACGGCAACACGGTCTTCGGGCTCGGTCGCCTCAAACCCGGGGTCACGCTCGAGCAGGCGCAGGCGGAACTCACCGTCATCAGTGAGCGGTTGCGCGAGACCATCAAGGGCTACGGTAACTTCGGGGCGCGGGTGCAACCGCTGGACACCGCCTTGCGCGGAAAATTCCGTCGCGCCTTCCTGGTGCTCGCCGGCGCCGTGGCCTGCGTGCTGGCCATCGCCTGCATCAACCTCTCCAACCTCCTCCTCGCGCGGCTCAACGTCCGCCGCCAGGAATTCGCCGTGCGCATCGCCCTCGGCGCGGGCCGCGGCCACCTCATCCGCCAGGCCCTGGCCGAGAGCCTGCTGCTTGCCGCCCTCGGCGCGATGATCGGCGTGCCGCTCGCCATGTGGGCGACGGACCTCCTGGCCCAGCTCCAGACCTTCGGCGTGCCGCTGCTGCAGGACGCCCGCGTCGATCCGGTCGCCCTCGCGGTCACCGTCGGCGTCACCACGGTCGCCGGCCTCGCCTGCGGCCTGCTGCCCGCGCTCTACCTCTCCCACGGCGAGCGGGGCCAGGCGCTCCAGAACGCCACGCACCAGCGCACCGCCGGCCGCTCGGCCGGCGTGGCCCGCCACGGCCTGATCGTGGCCGAGGTGTCCC
>CAYMSE010000238.1:0-6821 GCA_964392935.1 uncultured Oleiharenicola sp. | reverse complement strand
GTCATGGCGGTGGATGGCGGCGCCGGGGTGGCGATGGCCAAGAGCGAATTGCCCGACCTGATCCTCATGGACATGTCCCTGCCCGTCCTCGACGGCTGGGATGCGACCAAGCAGGTGAAGGCCGATCCGGCCACCGCGGGTATCCCGGTGATCGCACTGACCGCCCACGCGATGGAAAGCGATCGCCAGAAAGCCCTGGGCGCCGGCTGCGACGACTTCGACACCAAGCCCGTGGAGCTCAGCCGGCTCCTCCTCAAGATCGAGGAATTGCTGAAGAAGTTCCCGCCCAAGGCATGACGAACAGCGGTCACACCCCGGCGGAAGGCGGATCGACGCCCCCCGGCCCGCCCCCGACCCGGTCGGCGCTCCTGCGCGCCCTGAAGACCCGCGATCACGAGGGCCTGTCAAAGCTGCGCCACGCCCTGCGCACGCCCCTCAACCAGATCATCGGCTACAGTGAACTCCTGATGGAGTCCGCCGAGGAAAATGGCGCCAACGCCCTGGTGGCGGACCTAAAGCGCATCCACAGCGGCGGCGGCGAGTTGCTCGCACTCATCAACGACGCCCTCGCCGCGTGGAAGATCGAGGCCGGCAAGGTGGACTTCGCCGCCCTCCGGCACGACCTCCGCACACCGCTTGGCGGCGTGATCAGCTACACCCAGGCCGCCCTGGAGAAATCCCGCGCCGCCAATCTCCCCGGCGCCGGCCAGGACCTCGAGAAGATCCTCCGCGCCGCCCGGAATCTCCTCAGCCTCGCCGAGAATTCCAACCCCGCGGAGGCGGAAGGCACGGAACCGACCCCGGCGGCCGAAGCGGACCCGCCGGCGGCGATGAACGCCCCGCTGCTCTCGACCGCCGCCGTCACGCCGGAGGATCTCGGCATCGCCGCCGCGGCCCCGGCCAGCGCCCGCATCCTCGCCGTGGACGACGACGACCTCAACCGCGACATGCTTGTGCGGCGGCTCGACAAGCTGGGCTACGAGGTCGTGGAAGCCAGCACCGGACGCGAGGCCCTGGCCAAGTTGAAGGAGGGCAATTTCGACCTCGTGCTGCTCGACATCCTCATGCCCGACCTCGACGGTTTCCAGACGCTCGAGTTCATGAAGGCGGATCCGCGCCTGAAGCACCTGCCGGTGATCATGCTCACGGCCCTGGACGACGTGGACAGCACGGTCCGCTGCATCGAGGCCGGGGCGGAGGACTACGTGCCGAAGCCGTTCAATCCCGTCGTGCTCCGCGCGCGCATCACCGCCTCCCTCGAAAAGAAGCGGCTGCGCGACCAGGAGCAGGCGTTCCTCGCCCAGCTGCAGGCGGAGCGAACCAAATCGGAGCGTCTGCTGCTGAACGTGCTCCCGAAGGCGATCGCCGAGCGCCTCAAGGCCGGCCAGCGCACGATTGTCGACAGCTTCATCGACTCGACGGTGCTGTTCGCCGACATCGTGGGCTTCACCCGGATTTCGGCCAAGCAATCACCCCAGCGCACGGTGCAGCTGCTCAACGAGCTGTTCTCGAGCTTCGACCGCATCGCGGAGCAGCTGGAGCTGGAGAAGATCAAGACCATCGGCGACGCCTACATGATGGTGAGCGGCGTGCCGGTGATCCGCGCCGATCACGCGGAGCTGTGCGCGGCCGCGGCGTTCGAGATTCTCGGCGCGGTGAAGGCCTTCAACCGCCGCCACCAGCTCGACTGGTCGATCCGCGTCGGCATGAACAGCGGCCCCGTGGTGGCCGGCATCATCGGCACCAAGAAGTTCGCCTACGACCTGTGGGGCGACACCGTGAACATCGCCAGCCGCATGGAATCGCACGGCCAGGCCGGCCAGGTGCAGATCTCCGAGGTCACGAAGCAGCTGCTCGAGGGGAAATATGACTTCCAGCCCATGGGCCTGATCGAGATCAAGAACTCGGCGCCGATGCCGACCTACCTCCTGCAGCGGCGTTCCCGGCGCTGAGCCCGCGGCGGCCGCGTGATTTTCCCTTTGCCGGCCATTCGCTTTGGCGTTGAGTCGGAGCATGTCCGATTTCGTCGCCCCGACCTTCCTCACCGAATTGCTCAAGGCCAAGTCCCCGTCCGGCGCCGAGGCGCAGGCCCAGGCCGTCTTCGACGCCCACGTCAAGCCGCACGCCGACACCTACGCCAACGACGCGCTCGGCAACCGGCTTGCCACGCTCAATGGCAAGGGCGCCCCCACTGTCATGCTGGCCGGGCACATGGACGAACTCGGCCTGATCGTCACCTACGTCAACAAGGACGGCTTCCTCTATTTCGACACGATCGGCGGCCACGACCGCAGCATCATTTCCGGTCGCCGCGTGGTCATCCAGACGGCGCACGGCGTGGTGAAGGGCGTGACCGGCAAACGCGCGATCCACCTGATGGACGACGCGGACCGCAAGAAGGTCCCGGAAATCCATGAAATCTGGATCGACATCGGCGCGAAAACGAAGGCCGAGGCCCTGAAGCGCGTCGCGATCGGCGACGTCGCCACCTATGACCATGAGTTTGAACTCATCAGCGGCACCATCGGCACCGCCCGCGCGTTCGACAACAAGGTCGGCGCGTACATCGTCGGCGAAACCCTGATTCGCCTGGCCAAGGATCGCGCCCGACTGAATGCCCGGGTCGTTGCCGTCGCCACGACGCAGGAGGAGATCGGCACGCGTGGCGCCCAGACCTCCGCCTTCGCCGCGGACCCGCACGTCGCCCTGACCGTCGACGTCGGCCACGCGACGGACCACCCGGATTGCGACCAGCGCAAGTACGGGGAAACGAAACTCGGGGGCGGGCCGATCATCTGCCGTGGGCCCAACATCAATCCCAAGGTCTTCGAGCGCCTGGTCGCCACGGCAAAGAAGCTGAAGCTTCCCTACCAACTCGAGGCCGATCCCCGCCCAACGGGAACGGACGCCCGCGCCATCCAGATGGCCCGCGGGGGCGTCGCCTGTGGCCTCGTCTCCATTCCCCTCCGCTACATGCACACGCCGAGCGAGCTCGTCGACCTGCAGGACGTGGAGGATTGCGTGAGGCTCTTCGTCGGCTTCACCCGGTCCGTGGGCAAGAACGAGAGCTTCAATTGGTGATTGCCAGGCGGCCGGCGGGCGCCGGCCTTTCCGCAAAAAACAACCGGCGCGGCCGGAACCGCGCCTGCTTGCATCCGTCGCCGCTCAGGCGGCGTTCTTGTCCGACGCCGCCCGTCCGACCTTCTTGAGCTGCGGCTTGCGCCGCCCTTCCACCACCGCCTGATCGATGATCACCTCGGTGACGTCCTCGCGGTGCGGAAGATCGTACATGACCTCGAGCATGATCTTCTCGAGGATCGCCCGGAGCGCGCGGGCGCCGGTCTTGAGCTCGATCGCGCGCTTGGCGATGGCGACGATCGCATCGCGGGTGAAGCGGAGCTGCACCCCGTCCATGGCGAAGAGCTTCGAGTACTGCTTCACCATCGCGTTCTTCGTGCGGAGCAGGACCTTCTCCAGGTCCTCGATCTTCAGCTCGTCGAGCACCGAGACCACCGGCAGACGCCCGATGAACTCGGGAATCATGCCGAAGCGGATCAGGTCCTCCGGCGCGACGCTTCGCATCATTTCGTCCGGCGACAGGTCGTGGTCCTTCGCATTGACGTGGAAGCCGAGCGACCGCTGGCCGAGGCGCTTCTTGATGACTTCGTTCAGCCCGACGAACGCACCGCCGCAAATGAAAAGGATGTTCGAGGTGTTGACCTGGATGTACTCCTGGTTCGGGTGCTTGCGTCCGCCCTGCGGGGGAACGTTGCACGTGGTGCCCTCGAGAATCTTCAGCAGCGCCTGCTGCACGCCCTCGCCCGAGACGTCGCGCGTGATGGAGACGTTCTCGGTGGTGCGGCGGATCTTGTCGATTTCGTCGATGTAGATGATGCCGCACTCGGCCTTCTTCACGTCGTAGTTCGCCGCCTGCAACAGGCGCAGCACGACGTTCTCGACGTCTTCGCCGACGTAACCCGCCTCGGTGAGCGTCGTGGCGTCGGAAATCGCAAACGGCACGTCGAGGATGCGGGCAAGACTGCGCGCCAGGAGGGTTTTGCCGGAGCCCGTCGGGCCCACGAGCAGGATGTTGCTCTTCTCGACTTCGACCTCGCTGAATTCGGCCGAAAGGGCGGCCGCGTCGGCGGCGTTGCCATGGTTGGCATCGAAATTCAGCCGCTTGTAGTGATTGTAGACCGCAACCGAGAGCACCTTCTTGGCGTGGTCCTGACCGATCACGTGGTCGTCCAGCACCTTCTTGATCTCGCCCGGCTTGACCAGGCGGAAAGCCGGCTTGGCCGCGGTGCCTTCCGGTGCCGCGGGGGCCTTTACCTCGCGATCAATGATCGTCTTGCAGACATTCACGCACGAATCGCAAATGTACACGCCCGGTCCCGCGATGATCTTGCGGACTTCAGCCTGCGATTTCCCGCAGAATGAACAGAGCGTCATGCGTGAGGATTTAGCCATTGTGTTTAATAATCGGCCTAAGTCGTGGTTAGTCGAGGGATTTTCCGCCCGACCAGAAAATGGAGCAACCTAATCTCAGGCTGCGCTTTGCGCGATCTGCTGGGCGTCGCGGGTCGAGGCGACCACGTGATCGACGATCCCGTACGTCTTGGCCTCCTCCGCGCTCATGTAGTAATCGCGATCCGAATCCTTCTCGATCTGTTCCGCCGTCTGTCCCGTGGGGCGGGCGATCGTCTCGTTGAGGGTCTTGCGCCAGCGGATGATTTCCTTCGCTTGGATGGCAATGTCAGCCGCCTGGCCGCCCGCGCCACCCGAGGGCTGGTGAATCATGACACGACTGTTGGGCAGGGCGAACCGCTTGCCCTTGGTGCCCGCCGCCAGCAGCACGGTGCTCATGCTCGCCGCCATGCCGATGCAGAATGTCTGCACGTCGCATTGCAGGAAATTGATCGTGTCGTAGATCGCCATCCCGCCCGTCACCACGCCGCCGGGCGAATTGATGTACAGGTGGATGTCCTTCTTGGGATCCTCCATCTGCAGGAACAGCAGTTGCGCGATCACCAGGTTCGCCACCACGTCGTCGATCGGCGTGCCGATGAAGATGATGCGGTCCTTCAGCAGCCGGCTGTAAATGTCCATCGACCGCTCGCCGCGGCCGGTGTTTTCGAGGACGATGGGAACGTAATAACTCATGCGGTGGGAGTGACCGTCCTGACGGTAGCCTTGGCCACCAGGAAATCAAGGGCCTTGTCGAAGAGGAGCTGCTGCTGCACGGCGCGGACCTGGTCGCGATCCTTGCCAAGATCCTTCGCGAGTTTGTCGGGGCGCTGCCCGCTGCGCATGGCTTCGCGCATGAGCCAGTTGTTGAAATCCTTCTCGTCGACCTTGAGCTTCTCGGCTTCGGCGATCTCGGCCAGCAGGAGCTGCACCTTCACCCGGGTCTGCGCGGCCTTCGTCGCATTTTCGTAGAGCTCCTTCTTGTTCTCCTCGAGTTTCTCCTGCGGCACGCCGTTGCGGATGTTTTCCTCGATGAACTGGCGCAGGATCGCGTCGCGTTCGGAGGCGACCAGGCTGTCCGGTACCGGGAAGTCCGCCTTGGCCGCCAGCGCTTCCGTGATCTGCCGGCGTTGCGCCGAGCGGTTGCCGTAGTCCTTTCGCGCGGTGAGGTTGCCCTTCACCTGCGTCTTCAGGCCGTCGAGATTCTCGACCTGATGGGACTTGAAGAACGCCTCATCCAGCGGCGGCAGCACGCGCTCGCGCACCTCCTGGACCTCGATGGCGTACTGGACCTTCTTGCCGGCCAGCGCCGGGACCGCGGCGAATTCCGCCGGGAACGTGACCTCGACCGTCTTCTTGTCTCCGGCCTTCAGGCCGGAGATCTGCTGCGACACGCCGGGCAGCAGGCCTTCGTTGGTCCCTTCAACTTCCTCCCAGGTCTGCGGCGCAGCGGCGTAGATTCCCTTGTCGCCGACGAGTCCGGCCAGCGGCTGGCCGTCGAGCGTGCCCGCGTAGCCAAAGCGGACATAGTCACCCTTGGCGGACGCGCGCTCCGCGACCTTGAAATCCGCCCGCTCGCCGCGCAGACCTTCGATCACGCGGTCGATCTCCTCCGCCGTGGGCTCGGTCGATTCCACCTGCGTCTCCAGTCCGGTGTATTCCGGCAGCTTGATCTGCGGACGCACGTCAACGGTCAGCTTGATGGCCGCCGCCGCGCCGGGCTCGATCGCGCCCTCCTCGACATCAACCAGCGACAGCACCGGCAGCTTGGATTGCTCCAAGCCCTCGCGGTACGCCTTGCCGATGACCTTGTTCTTGAACTCTTCCTTGAGCTCCTTGCCGAAGCGCTTCTGGACCATGGCCACGGGCGCCTTGCCCGGCCGGAAGCCCGGCAGCGACACTTGGCGGGTGAACTCACCCAGGATCGTGGCGAATTCGCCATCCACCTCACCCTGGTCGAGGGTGATGGTCAGGGTCTTGCGGGTCTCGTTGATGTCGGTGATTTGGACGTTCACGGTGTTTAAAGTGGCGAGGATTCCGGGGCTAAAAGAGGTCGAACTAATTGCCCCGCGACGGACCGGTCAAGGCCTCTTTCGATGCGGCGGCGGCTGAATCCACCTTGGACTTTGCCGTTCCGCGCTCCAATCTCTCCATCGCCGTGGCCCGCCTCGCTCAACTCCTTGCTGTTCACCGCCGTATCCTCGTGCTCGACGCCTCTTCGTCGCGCGTCGTGACCGGGCTCCTGCGGGGCGCCGCACCGCCCGCGTGGCAGGTTGGGCAGGCCGAGGCGGGACGCAGCCTCTTCGAAGGCGTCGAACAGATCCTGTCCCGGACGGGAGACACGCTGGCCGGGA
>CAYMSE010000237.1:0-3965 GCA_964392935.1 uncultured Oleiharenicola sp. | reverse complement strand
GGGCTCCGCACCTACAAGCGCCACTGGGGCGCAATCGAGAGCGACCTGCCCGTCCTGGCCTGGGGCCGGGTGCCGCCGGCCCGGGGAAGAACGGGCTGGGTTAATCCGTGGCACCGGCTTGTCCGGCCGGTGATGGTGCGGTCACCGGCCGTGCTGTACCGGGCCTTGAGCGGCCTGTGCTACCGGCATCTCGGATGAAACCCCTGCTGCCAGGCACCGTCGTGCGGGTGCGGCCGTGGCCGGAGATCGCCGCGACGCTCGACGTCGGTGGCGCGCTCGACGGGCTCCCGTTCATGGAGGAAATGCGCGCTGCGTGCGGCCGGACGTTCTCCGTCTGGCGCCGCGCGGACAAGCTGTGCGCGGAGGCGGACGGCATGCGGCGGATGACCGGCACGGTGATGCTCGACGGCCCGCGCTGCAGCGGGGCGGGCCACGGCGGCTGCGAGAAACGGTGCCGGCTGCTGTGGCGGGAGGCCTGGCTCGAGCCCGCCGGCGGCCCGGACGCGGGCAACGCCCCGGCCGGGCCGGAGCCGGGCGCATTTCCGTTCCCCGGCCGGCGGGCCGACGGCCGCTATGTCTGCCAGGCGACCGAGCTGCTGCGGGCCACCGTGCCGCTGGCCAAGGCCGATCCGCGGCAGTACCTGCGCGACGTGGTGCATCGCACGTGGACACCCCGCGAGCTGCTGCGCTTCCTGGCGGTCGCCTTGCGGCTGCGCCTGCGCGTGCTGCTGTGCGGACTCGCCAGCGTGCGGTTGCGCTCGGCCCGGACGCGGACGCCCTCGGACGCCCTCGGTCTCCAGCCCGGCGAGTGGGTGGCGGTAAAGACCCGGGACGAGATCGCGGCGACGCTCGACCGGCGCGGCTGCAACCGCGGGCTTGAGTTCCCGCCCTACATGCTTCCGTTCCTCGGCCGGAAGTTCCAGGTTGAGCGGCGCGTCACCCGCGTCATCGCCGAGAAGACCGGCGAGTTGCGCGAGCTGCAGCACACCGTCGCGCTGGCCGGCGTGACCTGCGACGGTTACGGCCGCTGGGGCGGTTGTCCGCGCGACGCCTTCCACCTGTGGCGGGAAATCTGGCTGCGGCGCATGCCGCCGCCGGCCCCTGAGGCGCCCCGCGAGGTTGGCTGAGCTTTTCCGGCGGGTTGGAGTACCACGGATCAGCGACTCCTTTTGTGCACGTGCCCTTCGACGCGGGGCTGCGCCCCTTGCTCAGGGCCATTCGCCGCGCTTCGGCGATCATCGCATTCACGATGTTCGTGTATGCCGGCCGCAGGACATGAGCAAGCCGACCAACGGGCGGCGCGTCGAATGGCTGCCCGGCATGGATTCGAACCATGACTAGGCGAGTCAAAGTCGCCTGTGCTACCATTACACCACCAGGCAGTGGAGTGTGGGTGGGGCAGCGTGCTCCGCGCACAGGTCCGGTCAAGGGCGGAAATGAGAGCCGCCGCTCCTTCGCTACAGCGTCCAGCCGTCGCGGTAGGGGTAGTGGAGCAGGGCGTTGGCGCGGTCGTCGTTGGTGATCCGGCCGGCGGCGCCGTCCCAGAGGAGTTTCGTGCCGCCGTGGCGGATGCAGACGGAGCCGAGGAGCACAGCCTCGGTCAACGGACCGGCGAAGGCGAAGTTCGACTTGGTCGGCGAGCCGGTCTTGCAGGCCGCGGCCCATTCGTCGTGGTGCCGCTGCAGCGCGGTCTCGTCGATCGGCGGGCGCCGGTACTTCTCCTTGCCGCCGGCCAGGATGCGCGGGTACTCGCCGCCCCAGCCTTCGACGAGGATCTTGCCCCGGTCGCCGATGAAGAGCGCGCCGTCCTCGGGGTCCAGCTCGCTGCCGGCCTCGAGTTCCTCCGGGCGCGGCGGCAGCAGGCCGCCGTCGTACCAGTGCAGCGTCACGGCCGGCATCGTCCCGCGCGCGGGGAAGCGGTACTGCACCATCGCGGCCAGCGGCACGCTGTCGCTCACGAGCGCGGTCGAGCTGCCGCTCACGCTCTCCGGCGCGCCGAGCTGCAGCGCGTGGAAGACGGGCGCGAGGTTGTGGATGCCCATGTCGCCGAGTCCGCCCGAGCCGAAGTCCCACCAGCCGCGCCAGCGGAACGGCGCGTAGGCGGAGTGGTACGGCCGGAATGGCGCCGGTCCGAGCCACTTGTCCCAGTCGAGCGTGGGCGGCACGGGTGGCGTGTCGGTCGGGCGCTCGACGCCCTGCGGCCACCAGAGCGGGGTCTTGCCGCGCTGCGTCGGGCGGTCGGACCAGACGTGCACCTCGCGCACGGCGCCGATCGCGCCGCCCTGGATCATGGCGTCGAGCTGGCGGTTGCCGGCGAACTGCATGCCCTGGTTGCCCATCTGCGTGGCGACCTTCGCCTCGCGCGCAGCCGCGGCGATGGCGCGGGCCTCGTGCACCGTGCGCGTGAGCGGCTTCTCGCAGTAGACGTGCTTGCCGTGCCGCAGCGCCGTCATCGTCACGATGGCGTGCAGGTGGTCGGGCGTGGCGATGATGACGCCGTCAATGTCTTTCTCCCGGTCGAACATCACGCGGAAGTCCGTGTACCGCCGCGCGCGCGGGTAGGCGTTGAAGGTGTTGGCGGCGTAGTCGGCGTCGACATCGCACAACGCGACAATGTTGTCGTTGGCGTGCGCGCCGAGGTCGGCCGCGCCCTGGCCGCCGATGCCGACGGCGGCGAGGTTCAGCTTCTCGTTGGGGCTGACGGCGCGCAGTCGGCGGGGCAGCGCCGCCAGGGCGGCTGCGGCGGCGGAGGTGCGGACGAAGGTGCGGCGGTTCATGTTTGTGGGATTTGAGATCGGAAGCCTGGGATTTGGGCGTGGGTGATCTTCAAGGCAGTCGGCGGATGCGGATGTGGCGAAACCAGACCTCGTCACCCTCGCTTTGCAGCGCGAGGTGGCCCTTGCGCTTTTGCATGAAGAGCGGCGCGGTCGCGAACTTCGTTTCCCGGATCAGGGCGCGGAGCTCCGGGCTGCCCCAGTCGTAGGCGACGACCTTCACGCCGTTGAGCCAGTGCTCGATGCGGCCGTCGCGGCTGACGAGGCGCACGCGGTTGAATTCACCCGTGGGTTTCAGGACGTCGCGCCGGCTGGGTCCGATCAGGTCGTAGAGTCCGCCGGCGGAGGTCTTGGGCTGGAGTCCGTCCGGATGGTGCGGGTCGTCGTTGATCTGCATTTCCGGGCCGGACCAGAACGTCTCGGTGCCGGCCTCGGTGACGCCGTACATGATGCCGCTGTTGGCGCCGCGCGCGACCTTCCACTCCAGCTCCAGTTCGAAGTTCTCGTACTCCGCGCGCGTCACGAGGTCGACCCGCTGGCCCGGGATGCTGCGCAGCACGCCGCGCTCGCAGGTCCATTTTCCCTCGGGGAAGGCATCGCCGTGGAAGGCGCGGAAGTTGGCGCGGAGACTCTCGTCGGTGTCGAACGACTCCCACGGCGGCGACGGCGCCAAGCAGCCCGCCAATGCGGCCAAGGCACAGGCGGAAACGATGAAGGCGGCGCGCATGGGGCGGAGGGGGTGCCGCTAGGTTGCGCGTCGCCGCGCCAGGTGCAACCCGCCGCGCATCCCCCTTTCGAGGGGGCGCGAGGCGCCGGCCGCTTCTACTTGAGCGAGGCCATGTCGATCACGAAGCGGTACTTCACGTCGCTCCTCAGCATGCGCTCGTAGGCCTCGTTGATCTGGTCCATGCGGATCATCTCGATGTCGCTCGTGATCCCGTGCCGGCCGCAGAAATCCAGCATCTCCTGCGTCTCGGGCAGCCCGCCGATGAGCGAGCCGGAGAACGAGCGCCGGCGCATGATGAGCGGGAAGGCCTGGATCGGCAGCGGTTTCTCCGGCGCGCCGACGAGCACCAGGTTGCCGTCGCGCTTCAGCAGGTTGAAGTAGGCGTTGAGGTCGTGCGGAGCGGACACCGTGTCGAGGATGAAGTCGAGGCTCCCGGCGTGCGCGGCCATCTGCGCGGCGTCCTT
>CAYMSE010000236.1:0-2974 GCA_964392935.1 uncultured Oleiharenicola sp. | reverse complement strand
TGGCGATGATGCCCGGCACGTAGTAATTGCGGCTCTCGAGGTCGGCGTTGAACCACGCGCGCGGCTGCAGGTCGGCGCGCCCGGCGGCGGGGGTGCGGCCGGCCAGCCGGGTGACGCGGTCGGTGAGCAGCGCGGTGTTGGCGGCGGCGGCGATCTGGCCCGCGTAGTTCACCACGAAGCGCGCGGTGTTGGAATCGGAACCGTCGACGATGAGCTGCACCGGCGCGGTGCGCCCGCCGCGCAGCTGGCGCTCGTAGCCCGAGTTGACCTGGAGGATGGCGGCGGCGTCCGCACGGTCGATCCAGGCGCGCGCCGCGGCCTCGTCCTGCAGGTGCGCGACCACGTCGAAATAGGCCGAGCCGGCAAAGCGCGCCACGAGGTCGCGGCTGGCGGGCGTGCCGTCGCGGTCGATGACGACGAGCTGCACGTGCCGCACGTCGAGCGACACCGCGTAGCCGAAGATGAGCGTCTGGATCAGCGGCACGCCGAGGATGACCATCCGCATCCGCGGATCGCGGAAGACGGAGCGGAATTCCTTGCGGAGGATGGTGACGATGCGTTCCCACATGGCGGTTTCAGGCGAGGGTCTTGCGGGTCCGGGCGATCGACACGCCGATGACGACGGCGGCGAACACGGTGAGGAACAGCGCGTCGGGCCACAGCGTCGCCAGGCCGACGCCGCGGAGGAAGATGCCCTTCACCAGCGCCACGAAGTAGCGGGCGGGCACGAGGTAGGTCACGCCCTGCACCGGCAGCGGCATGTTGGTGATCGCGAAGGCGAAGCCGGAGAGCAGGAACGCGGGCAGGAAGGTCGAGATCATCGCCATCTGGCTCGCCAGCAGCTGCTGGCGGGCGAGCGTGCTGATGAGGATGCCCTGGGCGAGGGTGCCGGTGACGAACATCATGCCGACGCCGAAGAGCAGCGGCACGCTCCCGCGCAGCGGCACCTGGAAGAGGTAGACCGCCATCCAGACGGCGACGGCCATGTTGACGAGCCCGATGAAGGCGTAGGGCAGGAGCTTGCCGAGGATGAGCTCCGCGGGCTTCACCGGCGTGGAGATCAGCTGCTCCATCGTCCCGCGTTCCCACTCGCGCGCGATCGTGAGCGAGGTGAGCAGCGCGGCGATCAGGCCCATGATGACCGCCATGATGCCGGGCACGATGAAGTTCCGGCTCTCGAGGTCGGCGTTGAACCACACCCGCGTGCGCAGGTCGAGCGCCGGCACCGGCGCGCCGCCGGCAACGCGGCGGATTTGCTCCAGGGCGAGCTGCTGGTTGTAGGCGCCGGTGATCGCCTGCGTGTAGCCGAGGACGATGCCGGCCGTGTTGGAATCCGAGCCGGCGACAATCGCCTGCACGCCGGCGGCGCGGCCGGCGGCGATCCGCCCGGCGAAATCCGGCGGGATGACCAGCGCCAGCATCGCCTCGCGCGTGTCGATCGCGCGCTCGACCTGCGCATAGCCGGCGACCGGGCCGCGGAAGTCGAAATAGCGCGTGCCGGTGAAGCCGGCGACGAGCGCGCGGCTCGCGACGGTCCGGCTCTGGTCCCAGACGACGAAGGGCACGCGGTCGACGTCGAGCGTGAGCGCGTAGCCGAACATCAGCAGCATGAACATGGGGATGCCGACCGCGAGGATCAGGCTGCGCGGGTCGCGGCGGATGTGGAGGGCCTCCTTGCGGGCGACGGCCCCGAGGCGGCGGAGGTTCATCGGCGCACCTCCTCCTGCCGGCCGGCGGCGGCGTCCCGCGTCTCGATGAGCGACACGAATACGTCCTCCAGCGTCGGCACGATGCGCTCGAGGCGCGTGACGGCGATTCCCTCGCGCGCCAGCGCCGCGCGGATGCCGGCCTCGGCGGCGGCGGGGTCGGCGGCGACGGCGTGCAGGCCGCGGCCGAAGAGCGCGACCTCCTTCACCGCGGGCACGCGCTCGACGACGAGCATGGCGTCGTTGGGCCGCGCGCAATCGAGCTCGAGCACGGCCGCGGGCATGTGCTCGGTCTTGAGTGTGCGCGGCGGGCCGAGGGCGATGAGCTCGCCGCGGTAGACGATGCCGAGGCGGTCGCAGTACTCGGCCTCCTCCATGTAGTGCGTGGTCACGAACACCGTGACGCCCTGCTCGGACAGCGCGTAGATCAGGTCCCAGAACTGCCGGCGGCTGATCGGGTCGACGCCCGAGGTCGGCTCGTCGAGGAAGAGGATGGGCGGCTCGTGCAGCACGGCGCAGCCGAGCGCGAGGCGCTGCTTCCAGCCGCCGGAGAGCTCGGCCGTGCGCGCGTGGCGGTGCTCGCGCAGCCCGGCCATGGCCAGCACCCAGTCCTTGCGCGCGGCCTTGCGGTCGCGCGGCAGCCGGTAGATGCCGGCGTAGAAGTCGATGTTCTCCTCGACCGTGAGCTCGTCGTAGAGGGAGAACTTCTGGCTCATGTAGCCGATGCGGGCCTTGATCCGCTCGGTGTCGCGCACGATGTCGAGGCCCGCGACCGTCCCCGCGCCGGCGGTCGGCACGAGCAGGCCGCAGAGCATGCGGATCGTGGTGGACTTGCCCGCGCCGTTGGGCCCGAGGAACCCGAAGATCTCGCCCCGGCGCACGGCGAAGCTGATGCCCGCGACGGCCCGGAACGCGCCGAAGCGCTTCTCGAGGTTCCGGACCTCGACGATGTTCTCGGTGCTGGTCGGCGGGGCGCGCATGGCGGTCAGTCCTGGTCGGGTTCCGTCGCCACGACCAGGGTGAGCAGCAGGAGGATGACAACGGTGGCGATCACGGCGACGGGGGGCGTTGGGCGAGGACGGCGACAAAGACGTCCTCGAGCGACGGCTCGACGGGACGGACGGAGTGGAGGTCGAGACCGGCCCCGGCGACGAGGCGGCGCAGCTCGCGCTCGGTGCCGGCGGCGTCGGCCGTGGCCACGTGCACGCGGTCGCCGAAGAGGCCGACGGAAACCTCCGGCAGCCGCTCGCGCAGGAGGGCGGCGGTGC
>CAYMSE010000235.1:0-5032 GCA_964392935.1 uncultured Oleiharenicola sp. | reverse complement strand
GGTCCCGTCCGCCAAGTAAGCCCGTCCCCGCTTTCCCATTCTCGCGCCGTCCGGATCCGTCCGGACGGCGTTTTCTTTTGGATCCAACCCGGCCGAGCGGCCCCCGCCCATCCCGACGTCACGTAATACGTGACGTCGGGGATCCTTGCGCCCGCGCGCACGGCTGCGGACGCCGCGCTCCCTCCATGGAACTTCCCTTGGCTCCGCCCGGTGCCCATTGGGCCATGCCCAACGCTGGCCTCACGCGAGCCCGGCACCGCCCGGGTACAAACCGCAATATTACAGCCCGCCACTCGACCGGACCAACGTCACGCAATACGTGACGTTTCGATCGTCCCATGCCAAAGCCCCATCTCGCCACGCCTCCGGAACCGTACCCTCGCGTGCGATCCCCTCACTACCTCCCGGAGACGCTGTTCAATGCGCTCGTCGAGGTCGCACGCGTTCTTGCGGCGGAGGCGCCGAAGGCTTTTCAGATCGCGCGTCGGCGCGTCGGCCGCACTGGCCGGACGTTGCGACCGGGGGAGAACACACCGCTCTGGAACGAGCTCCGTCGGCAACTGCGTCCGCACCTCCGCCGCTACGGTACGCAAGCGAACCTCGGGCGCCTACTGGGACTGCCGCGGCAGCGAATCAACGGTTTCGTCACCGGATGCGGAGAGATGCCGGACGCCGAGCGCACGCTGCAACTTCTCGCCTGGTTGATGGCCATCCGCAGCAGAAAGCCCCCGTCATAGGTGGCACCTGCGGGTCGCGTCGCCAACCGCACCGGGCAGGACCCGGCTCTCCCACCGACTTCCCCGCGAACCGGCGTGGTCAGCGGAGGGCAAAGCAGTGACGTCACGTATTACGTGACATTGGCGCCGTTCGCATGGCGCCCGGGCAGATTGGAGCGGGGACTCCTTGAGTGAAGGAGCGAGCATGGCCCCGCCTGAGAGCGTGGCCACGGGACAACGAAGGGAGTCACCTCCCGGAGCAGGAGTTGCGGCCGGGGCGCCATCCTTGCGCATCGTGTCCTGGAGCACCGGCAAATCGATTCAGTTGACGAGAAGGGCTTGCGGCCGATGTCACGTAATACGTGACATCGGCGTGAAGCGGTGCGCGGCCTGGGCGCGGTTCCCGATGCGGTGGCAGGTGGAAGGGGAAAAGCACGTCGCCGGGGGCCGAGCCCCGGAGCGTCACCTTGCGCGGGCGGCGTGGACGGCGGCGACCTCGACGTATTTTTCGGCCCAACTGCGCAGGCCGAGGAGTTCGGACTCCTTGAGCGGGCGCACCACCTTGGCCGGGGAACCCAGGACCATCGAACCGGGCGGCGCGACGAAGTGCTGCGTCACGAGGGCGTTCGCCCCGACGATGCAATGGTCGCCGATCACCGCCCCGTCGAGAATCGTCGCCCCCATGCCGATCAGGCATTCGTTCCCAATCGTGCAGGCATGGATGATCGCGCTGTGTCCGACGGTCGTGTACGCGCCGATCTTGACGCCGTAGTCGTCCGCGAGGTGCACCACCGCGAGGTCCTGGATGTTCGAGCCGTCGCCGACTTCGATCGATTGGATGTCCCCGCGGAGCACGGCGCCGTACCACACGCTGCTGAGGGCGCCGAGTTTCACGTCACCGATGACCGTGGCGTTGGCGGCGACAAAGGCCGCGCGGGCGATATCGGGAGTTCGGCCCAGGTGCCGGGCCAGCCGCTCGTTCAATTCCATCCCGGCAGCTTAGCGTTTGTCGGCCGCACGCCAAGCCTCGCTTGGCGAACGCCGGATGCCCCCGCACAGCCACACCAGCAGGACCACCACGCACATTCCGCCGACAGCCGCGGCGGCAGCGAGGCCACCCAGCGCGAGCATCACGGTAATGAAATCGTTCATGACGGATGTGACTGTGACGCCCGGGGACGCCAAAGGTTTCAGCTTCCGACAGTACATGCGGAAAATGCCCTCATCCGGGGCCAGCGCTTCACGAATTCGTAACAATCCCGCGGCCGCGTCGGGCGGGCCGCAACCCGCGCGACGGCCGGCGGATGCGCCGGGTCAGACCACGATCCCCGCCAGCGTCGCGGAAAGGTATGACGCCAACGTGCCGCACAGCAACGCCTTCAGGCCCAGGCGGGCGAGGTCGGTCCGGCGCTCCGGCGCCAGGGCGCCGATGCCGCCGATCTGCATGCCGACGCTGCTGAAGTTGGCGAAACCGCAGATCGCGATGCTCAGGATGAGGAGCCCCTTCTCGGTCACGATGGGCACGCTCTTGTTCGTGAGGTTCTGGAAGGCCACGAACTCGTTGATCGTGAGTTTCTGGCCGAGGAGCGTGGCGACGTTGTTGACGTCGGCCGACGGCACGCCCATGGCCCACGCCATCGGGTAGAAGAGTTTCCCGAAGATCCAGTTGAGCGTCAGGTTGAAGTCGGGGTTGAAGACATGGCCGATGCTGGTGAGCAGCCAGTCCAGGCACGCGATGACGGCGATGAAGCCGATGAGCATCGCGATGACGTTCATGGCGATCTTGAAGCCGTCGCCCGCGCCGTGGGAGACGGCGTCGATCACGTTGCTGTAGTCGCTCTTCACCTCGAGTTTCACCGTCCCCATCGTCTGGCTCTCCTGCGTCTCGGGGAAGACGATCTTGGAGATCACGAGCGCGCCCGGGGCGGCCATGAGCGACGCGGTGATGAGCTTGGGGGCGAGATCCATGCCGGCGGCCGCGCCCATGTTGGCGTAAACCACGAGGATGCCGCCCGCGATGCACGCGAGGCTGCCGCTCATCGAGGCGAGCAGTTCGCTGTTGGTCATGCCGGCGAGGTACGGCCGGATCATGACCTGCGCCTCGACCTGGCCGACGAACGCGCTGGCCACGTTGCTGAGCGCCTCCGCGCCGCTGACCCGCATCACGAAGTTCATCGCGCGGGCGATGACGGCCACCACGCGCTGCATGATGCCGAAGTGGTAGAGAATCGCGACGAGGGCGCAGACCAGGACGATGGTCGCGGTGACGTTGAACGCGAAGACGAAGCCGCCGCCGATGTAGTTGCCCTGCTTGCCGAACTGGTCGACGATGATGCCGCCGTAGACGAAAGAAGCGCCCGCCCGGGCGAATTCCTCCAGCTTGCCGATGCCCGCGCCGAGCAGCTTGAAGAAGCGGGCGACGGGCTCGACCTTGAAGATCAGCAGGGCGATCACGATCTGCAGCCCGATGCCGGTGACGACCAGGCGGTAGTTGATCTTGCGACGGTTGTTCGAGAACAGGACGGCGATGCCGAGGATGAGCGCGATGCCAAACAAACCTTGAAGACGGTCCATGGGTCAGGTGGGTGACGAAACGTGCGCGCGACGCTGAGCCAATCCCCGGGGGAATACAATCCTCGGATGCGCGCCGGCGCGACGGGCCGGGCGACCCCACGACCAAGGCCCCGCAGTCATATCCCCCGCCGCGTGTCCAGCGTCAGCGGGCCGGCGGGTTTTCGGCGAGCTGCTTGAGCGAGGCGAGGCCTGCCGCGAATTGCCCGCCGATCATCCGGTCCATGTTCATGAACAGGCAGAACACCTTCGCGGCATAGTTGTTCCTGCCACTCATCCGCCACGTCACCCGCGTGCCACCGCCTTCCGGCGCGAAGGTGAACACCGCTTCGCACACGCCTGCCATCGGCGCGAGGAACTCCAGCTTGAAACGGATCTCCTCCGCCGGACGTTCCGCCACGATCGTCATGCGACCCGAGCCGACGTTCCGGTTGCCCGACCAGGCGTAGGTGGCGCCGACACCGGCGGCGGGTCCGCTGAATTCGCGCTTCATCGCCGGGTCGAGCTTTTCGTACGGAGACCACGCCTGCCACCGGTGCAGGTCGTTGATGTGGCCGAACAGCGCCCCGGGTGGCGCGGCGATCACGGCCGAGCGGACGACCTGAAAGGTGGACGGCTGGAGCGCGGCGTAGACCAGCACCAGCGCGATCAGGAGTGCGAGGACGAGGGCGATTTTGAGCAACATGGCAACAGCGGGTGAAGGGAAGGCGCGGCGGGCGTCAGGGGGAGCGGGCCGTGAGGTCGTCGCAGGCCGTGACCACGACGAGCGCGAGCAGGACCATGAGGACGGCGATCATGGCGACACGCGGGCGGCCAACATCGGGCCGAAGGCCGCGCGATACACCCAGGCGAGGTAGAGTTCGAACGCCGCGAAGACGAGGGCCATGGGCAGGCCCGAACGCTCGAGGAAGAGATGAAAGGCGACGCTGTTGACCAGGAACGGTGCGAGGAGGGCCAGCGCCAGCGGCACGAAGCGATTCGTCACCAGGCAGGCCCCGACGATGAGGTGCGTCACGGCGATGAGCTTCAGCATGTAACCGGTGGCCATGAGCGCGGTGGCGAAGGCCACGGCGGCCGGCGGCAGCGGCGTCTCGGGCTGCGGAATGAAGTTCAGGAATCCGTTCAGGCCGAAAACGAGCAGCGGCAGGCCGAGCAACCAGCGGGCAATCGCGGGGGCGAGGCGCGCGAAGCCGCCGCGGGCGGGAGCGACGGGAGCGGAGGAATCTGGCGTGGGGTTCATAAGGAAAGTGTCCCTCAGGCGGCGACGACGCGGGTGACGCACGCCGCGAGGCGGTCGACGCTTTCGCCCCACCCCTGGTGGAAGCCCATGCGCTCGTGTTTCTCGCGATTCGCCGCGCTCCAATGCAGCGCGCGCGCCGTGTAGCGGGTGCGTCCGCCGGCCACCGCCTCGAAGGTGGTGACGGCGACGAAAAATGCGTCCGGATGCGGCAGCCAGCCGGGTTCAAAGGCGTCGGTGAACACGATGCGCTCGTTGGGCACCACCTCGAGAAATACGCCACGGGTCGGATACTCGGAACCGTCCGGCGCGCGCATCACCGTGCGAAAGGCGCCACCGGCGCGCAAATCCATCTCACAAACCGGCGTGGTCGTGCCATGCGGACCCCACCAGTCGGGCAGGTGCTGGACCCAGGTCTCGAAGACACGTTCACGCGGGGCGTCGATGAGACGGGTGAGGACGAGTTCGCGATCGGTCAGCGCAAAGCGTTCGTGCGGGGTGGGCATGG
>CAYMSE010000234.1:0-5294 GCA_964392935.1 uncultured Oleiharenicola sp. | reverse complement strand
GTCGACGAACTGGTTGCCACCGGTGCCGGTGATCGGGGAGGCGGCCGCACGGCGGCCGTTGATCAGCGTCAGGGTGGTCAGGTTGCGCAGGGAGGCCTGCGAGCCGCCGCCGGTCGAACCGGAGGCGATGTTGGCATTCTCCGCGCCGATGTTGGCGTTGCCGGTGAACTGCGGCACGGCCTTCTTGAGGACCTCGAGCGCATTGGTCGTGATGCCGGTCTTGGCGATCTCGTCGGCGGACACGACGGTGACCGGGATCGGAATCGCGTCGGCCGCCACCGGAATGTACGAGCCGGTGACCACCAGCTTGTCCAGTTTCAGCGTATCGTCCTTGCTGTTGTCGGAGGCCGGGGTTTGGGCGAATGCGGTCTGGGCCGCGAGCAAAGAAAGCCCGACGCCAAACAGCGCCGCAGGCTTCCGTAGTCTTACGGAGCTAACGTTCATAGTATTAGGTGTGTTGTGTTAAAACACGCTGCCGTGTTTGCGGCGTGGCTAGCCGTGTCATAACACTCAGCAACAGCATATCGACCGGTTGCTCCACAGTTCCCACGAACTGCTCTCTCAATCCGTCGAACGGCACGGCTCTACGCTGCCGCCGAGAGACTCGAAATCGGGAGTTAGGACACTTCCGACCGGGCCAATCCGCCAATCAAACGCTTGAGCTTGCCGCGGTTCTTCCGGCTGAGGCGCAGCACGGTGTTGTCGCTCATCACCACGGTGTAGTCGCCGTACAGCGCCGGGGTGACCTTCCGGACATGTTCCAGGTTGACCAGCGAGGAACGATGGATCCGGAGGAACTTTGCGGCCGGCACCCGCTTTTCGAAGTGCTGCATGGTCTCGCGCACGAGCTGGGCGGCCCCCGTGGTGTGCACCTTCACGAAATCGGCCTGGGATTCGGCCCAGACGATATCCGCCGCCCGGATGAAGTGCAGATCGCTGCCGGTTTTCAGGACGATGCGGTCGCCTGGGTCCATGCGGGCCCCGGTTCCTTCTGCCGCGGGTTTGGAACCCGCCGCGGCCCCCCAACTCGACTGCAGGTACTCGAGCAATTGGTCCACCTTGCCGCGCATGTCGGACTCGCGCGCCTGCCGAATTTCCGCCTTGGCCCGGGCCAGAGCGGCGGAAAACCGCGCGTCCCGGAAGGGCTTGAGCAGGTAGTCCAGCGCGCAGATCTCAAAGGCCCGGATGGCGTATTGGTCATACGCGGTGACGAAGATCACGGTCGGGCGATCCTCGGGTCGCAGTTCCGCCAAAACCCCGAAGCCGTCGCGCTTGGGCATCTGCACATCGAGGAAAACCAGGTTCGGGCGCTGCGCGCGGATGGCGTTGAGCGCCGACTGGCCATCGGCACACGTGCCGACCACCTCGATTTCCGCGTCACCCTGGAGCATGGCCACGACGCCATCACGAGCGAGCGGTTCGTCGTCCACCACGAGCACACGGATCTTTTTCATATGGAGAATTCCGGCACGGTCGCCACGCGCCACGGCAGGTCAAGGTGGATTATGGTCCCGCCTTCCGGCCGCTTCAGCACTTCCAGGTGATAATTTCCGGCGTAAAGGCGATCGAGCTGGGCGCGCGAATTGGCCAGACCGATCCCCGCCCGCTTGCGCGGGTCGCGGGGTGGCGGCGGATTTTCGGACCCGTCGTCTTCCACCGAGATGGCCAGTCTCTCGCCGTTCTGCCGCGCCCGAATGCGCACCAGGCCGGGATTGGTCCGCAGGGAGATTGCATGCTTGATGGCGTTCTCCACCAACGGCTGGAGCACGATGTTCGGCACCAAGGCATTCTGCGCGCCGGCCTCGACTTCGAACTGCGTGCGGAGCTTCTCGCCGTAGCGCAGTTGCTCGATCTGCAGGTAGCGGCGGATGAAATCGAGCTCCTGGTGCAGCGGGATCTCGTGCAAACCGGTGCGATCGATCGCGAGCCGCAACAGTTCGCTCAGCTGGGCGATGATCTCGACCGCCTGATCGTTTCGCTTCTGCCGGACGAGAGTCGCGAGGGCGTTGAAGCTGTTGAAGAGGAAATGGGGATGCAACTGACCGCGCAGCGCCGCCAGTTCCGCCCGCGCCAGGTCGGATTGCAGCCGGGCGGTCTCGAGCTGGAGTTGCACCGCCTCCTCGGATCGCTGCCGGTGGCGGAAGAAATAGTCGACGGCGAACGAGACCGCGAAGAAGCTGCTGTAGGTGAGCATGTCGATCGGCAGCAAGGCGTACGTGTTGTAGGCGTACGTATCCCGATCGAAGACCCAGTCCAGGTTTGGTGACCAGATGACGTCAGGCAGCACGTGCAGGAAGTACCGCAAGTGGGTCACCCCGAGATAAAGCAATGCGCTGGCCATGAGGAGACGCCGCACGTTCCGCCCGATTTGCCCCCGCACGAGCGGATAGCGGCGGATGAAAAGCAGCATGAAGGGAGCGGCCGCCAGCCACACGTACCAGGCGAGCCCGTCCCAGGCTCGCATGACCGTGTACATGTGGCTTTCCTCCGCCAGCCGTCGCCATTCCCGCGTCCCGGGCAGGCCGAAATAGAGCAGCGTGTTGATCGAAAAGATGAACAGCAGCTGCACGCGAAACACCGTCAGCTCCTCCGGCGTTAGCCGAAGGATCCGGGTCAGGCTGAATCGTCGCCAGAGGTTCTTCACGGACTCAACGGCGCCGATGCGGCAACACATCGCCCCCGGCTGCAACAGATTTCTCGGACCGCGGACCGCGCGTGGGCAAAAAAAAGGGCCAGCGTCATGCTGGCCCTTGGGAAGGATGTGCAATCGCTCCGCTTAGAACTTGTATTCGGCGGAGATGAGGAACGTGCGGCCGATCGGGCTGTAGGTGCCCGTGTCGACGCTGTCGTTCGAGAACGTGTCCGGCAGCTGCGGCGGCGCCTCGTTGCCGACGTTCTTCACGATGAGCGAGACCCGGAAGCCGTCGAGGGCCCGGCTCCAGCGGCCATCGAACTTGTAACCGACGCCCAAATCGAACGTCGCGTACTGCTCGGCGGCGTCCTTGCCGGACGAGAACTCATCCGGGGCCTTGGTCTTCGGAATGTAGCGGGCGCCGAAGAGCGCGTCCCAGTTGCCGCGAGTCCAGGAAGCCTGGACGTACGGGCTCCAGCGCGGGATCGTGCCGCCGGTGACGGTGGCGCGACCGTCGAGCTTCTCGCCGTTGAACTCGTACTTCAGCCAGTAGGCCACGTTCGCCGAGATCTTGATCAGACCGACGGACGGGAGGTCCCAGTTGTACTTCACCGCGAGGTCGATGCCGGAGGCATTCTGCTCCGAGATGTTTACCAGCGGGCGTTCGAGGAAGATGCTGTCGATGTTGCCGGCCACCTGGCCGGGGGCGGTGATCTTGGCACCGTCAGCGCGGAAGCCTTCGATGCGGGCATCGTAGGTGGAGCGGCCGGTGAGCGGATTGATGACGTTGCCAACCGGATTGTTCGGGCCGGCGTTTTCCGCGAGGTACGGCGAGGCCGCACCGTTGTCCTCGATGTCCTGGAGAATGGACTGCGAGGAGATCACACCGACGATGTCCTTCTCCTTGATGCTCCAGTAGGTCGCCTCGACCGAGAAGCCCTTGATGCTCTTCGGGGACCAGACGATGCCGGCGGTGAGGGCCTTGGAACGGGCGGGCTTCAGGGCGGGGTTGTTGCCACCGCGCAGCTGGGCCTGACCGGTCACGTAGTTGTCCTCGTTGTCCGGGAGACCGTGCGGGAGGAGGATGACCTCCGGGGTGAAGCCGACGTCGCTCGGGCCGACCAGCTGGTACAGCGTCGGGGCGTTGAAGGACTTGCCCCAGGTGCCGCGGATGGCGAATTCGTCGTTCTTCGGCAGCCAGCGGAAAGTGACCTTCGGGACCATCGGATCATCGGTGTCGCTGTACTTCTCGTAGCGACCGGCGACATCGAGCTCGAACTTGTGCACCCACGGGATGTTCTGGTTCGGCGCGGCCAGCGGAATCGCGGCCTCGACGAACACGGCTTCCACGTCACGCGTGGCCTTGAACGGATTGACGGAGGTCGCACCGGTCCAGCCGATGTTGCCGTAGGCGTCCGGGATCGAATTCAGGTCCGCCGTGCCATTGAGCGTCTCGCGGCGCACTTCGCTGCCGAGCACCACCGTGACATCGCCGGCGCCGAAATCGCCCGCCCGGTAAACCAGGCGACCGTCCCAGCTGCGCAGGCCGCTGTTGAAGTCGTTGTAGCCGGTGCCAACCACGTTGGCGGCGGCCACATCCGCCGGCGAGATATCCCGCTGGAACGGATTGATGATGCCGGCGCTGTTGTTGGAGATACCGAACGCCGCGAGCGTCTTGGCGGAATCGATGACGCCCGGATTGCGGTACGCCAGATCCGACGTGTTCAGGTTGATCGCGGTTTCAAAGGACAGGCGGTCGTTGATTTCGCCGCGGAAGCCGCTGACCAAGCGAGCAAAGGTCGTGTCGTACTTGTAGACGCGCGGATTCGTCACGAAGCGGTTGCGCACGCGGACCGTGGTCGCGAAGGGATTGTACGGGTACGCGCTGGTGACGTTGAACGTGGAAACCGTGCCCAGCGGCTGGGCATTGATCTGTGACTGCGTCTTGATCTGCGAGTACATCAGATCGCCAAAGAACTCGATGTTGTCGTTCAGCTTGTGACCGAACGTCGTGATCGCGCCCATCGACTCGCGCTTCTGCAGGATGGTCACGTAGTTCGCCAGGTTGAAGGCCACCTGCTCGGCCTCGGCGCTCGTCGCGCCGGCCAGTTCGCCCGAGCCGAAGCCGGCGACGCCCGCACCAGCGCTAGAGGGCTTGCCCCAGTAGTACGCCGCGGAACCGACCGCACCGAAGTACGGCTTGCCGTCAGGAGCAACCGGGATGGAGGTGAGCGACGTGCCGGTGAAGGTGATCGCCGGCTTGGTCGCTCCAACCGGGGGCTTCGAGTAGGCCGGGTTGAGCACGAAGTAAGCCGAACCGAAGTTGATGACACCGCCGAACGTCGGCGTGCCGTACTGCGGATTCGAAAACGCGCGCTCGAACTGGTACAGCGGATCCTGGTGCGCCCAGCCGCCGGCGACCGTGATGCTGGTCTTGCCGTTGGAGGCGCCGGTGATGAAGTTGCCGCCGAAGTTGGCCCACTTGCCCTTCTGGTCGGTCCACTCGTAGTAGCCGCTGAGGGCCGCGCCGTTGTAGTCGCGCTTGGTCTTGATGTTGATCACGCCCGAGGTCGCGTCGGAACCGTAGGTGGCCGAGGCGCCGTCCAGCAGCACCTCGATCGACTCGATCGCCGCGAGCGGGATGATGTTCAGGTCGACGAAC
>CAYMSE010000233.1:0-4192 GCA_964392935.1 uncultured Oleiharenicola sp. | reverse complement strand
GGGGCAGCGAGCTGTCGCGGCGTACGTGCGGGCGGATCTCGGCGACGAACGCGAGGAAGAGGCGCGACTGGTTGGCGGCGATGGCCGGGTTCATGGGGAGAACCAGTTAACCACTAATCCGCACTAATGAATCACTAATTGACGGGCCCAACCGGAGATTGCGGGTTGATCACAGAATACACGGAATACTCGGAAATCGGGCGGGGTTGGTCACAAAATGGCACCGGGTGAAAGTCGGAGGCTTGGTCCGGGGCACGGGCGAATCCATCTCACAGGAGGCAACAGAGTAAACCGAGGACACGGAAAGACTCTCTGTTTTCTCCGTTCTCTCCTGTGCAGGGACCGGCTCAGAACTTCAGGAGCTCGACCTCGATGTTGAGGGAGAAGGAGCTCTCGCGGCGGGGGCCGTCGAAGAAGGAGACCTCGTATTTCACCGCCCAAGTCTGGCCGAGGCGCTGCCAGACGCCGTAGCTCTGCTCGTTGAAGCGGTTGTTCTTGGCGTCGTAGCGCCAGAGCCCCGTCAGGTCGAAGTTCTCGTTCAGGCGCTGGCGATACTCGAGCAGGTACTCCTCGTAGTCCGACTTGAGGAAGTGGGTCGCAAGGCGGACGGACCACCATTCCTGGTCGATGAGCGTGAGGCCGGTGTTGAGCTCCTGCTGGCGCTGCTGGTGCGGGTCGAAGCGGTGGAAGACCTCCCACCGCAGCCAGGGAGCCGGCTGCAACGCGAACTCGGTGTAGAGGTCGGAGAGGCCGTGCCGGCCGGTCGGCGGGTCGAAGTTGTAGTCGGCGGCGAAATTCAGCGACGCGAGTTGGCGCGAGCCGTAGCGCGGGTCGCGCGTCTGCAGGGTGTTGTTGAGCGACAGGCGCAGCGTGTTGAGCGCCGAGAGGTCGTCCAGGTTGCGCGAGTCCGCGATCGAGAGCGGCTGCAGGTAGGTGGAGAACACGCGCCGGTCGATCGGCGGGATGTAGGCGCGGCCGCGGTCGGCCTCGGGGGCGTAGCGGTAGGAGAGACGCGGCTCGATCAGGTGGCGCAGGCCGTCGATCTCCCAAACCTCGTTGCGGTAGTCGAAGGTGCCGCTGCCCAGGAGCCGGGTGTCGAAGCCGACCTCGCCGATCGTGCGGGTGTACTTGCCCTTGCCGCCGAGGGCGTCGGTGTAGTGCGTGACGCGCCCGCCCGCGACGGGGGTGAAGCTGAACCACGGCCGCGGGGCGATCGGCCGCTCGAGCCCGTAGTACGCGTCGAATCGGGTGGTGCGCAGGCGCGGGTCGGTGGCGAAGGCGTCGGACTCGAGCACCGCGGCGCTGGCCTCGAACCGTTCATAAAAGCCCAGCGGGAGGGCCAGGGGCAGCACGTCGAGGCGCACTTCCGGCAGGCGCTCGTCGACGCGGTGGTAGCGGTTCGGGTGGAAGCGGGCGAAGGCGCTGACCGAGGTGTTGTTCGTGGCGTAGGCGGCCTCGAGGAAGGAGTCGGGCTGCTGGACGTTCTCGAACTCGCGGTGCCGGAAGTCGCGGAGGATCTCCGAGTCGCTCCAGTAGTTGAACTCGCCGTCCAGGGTGAAGTGCTCGCCGTTGCGCTGGCGGTGTTCCCACGTGACGAAGGAGCGGTCGCGCGGCACCGGCTGGCCGAGCACGTCGGTGCGGCGGTCGCCGCTGTCGCCGATGTAGCCCGAGCGGAAGGAGCCCGCGACGGAATTGTCGCCGTGCTCGAGCGAGTAGCGGCCGGACGGCCCGATCATCACGCCGCGCGACGAATAGAGCCCGAGGTCCGCGCCGAGCTTGAGGCCCGGGGCGACGGGCAGGTGCAGGCCGAGCTCGGTGAAGACGCCCAGCCGGCCGCGGTAGCCGAGGTGGGCGCTGACATAGGAGACGAAGTCGCTGTCGAGCGCCTGCTCGAACTTCGGCACTTGGAGGCGGTGGCCGCCCCGCTGGCCGCGCGCGAGCCCCTCCGCGCGCACGATCTTGCCCTTGGCGTAGGTCAGGCGTTCGGCCCGGATGGATGGCGTGTACTTGGCGTTCTCGCGGAAGAAGACCGTGGCGTGGGTGAACACCAGCTCGTCGAAGGTACCCTCGACCGACTCGCCGGTGACGTACACGGGAAACTGGCCGACGCGGAGATTCCGGGCGGTGAGGACGCCGGTCTTGGTGTTGTACGTGCCTTCGTCCGCCACGAGTCGCCGCTGGCCGGAGGTGAGGATCAGGTGGCCGCGGGCGCCGGCGGTCTGCGTGGCGGAGTTGTAGCGGATCTCATCGGCCGTGAGCACGGTGTCGCCGAACACAAGGCGGGCGTCGCCGCTGACGACCGCTTCCTTCGTCGCGTCGTCGTACTTGAAGTCCTTGCCGGTGAGGTCCGGCTGGCCGGTCTGGGCGGGCAGGCTGGCGGCCAGCCCGAGGAGCAAGCCCGGGAGCAGCAGGCGGCGGACGGTGCGGACAAGTCGCATGACAGGGAAGTGGCCGGGCCGGACAGCCGGCGCAACGAGAATTCCCGCGGCGCGGGAGACGGGCAGGGCGGAGCGGGGCGGCGGGCGATTCACGAGGGCGGCAACAGCGCGGACACGCGCCACGGGGTTTTGCTCCCGGGAAACGCCGCCGGGAAGAACGCGATGTGGGCGCGAGCCACGCCACCTCGTGGCCGGATCCGCGGGGAGATTCCGGCCGGTTTCGGCTAGACGACGTGAGGGGGTCGCCCACAGTGTGGGGCACCCGCCGTGATCATTCCGGAATCAGAGCTCAAGGCCTTCCTGCACAACCATCAGGCCAATCCCCACGGATGGCTCGGCATGCATCCGGCGAAGGTGAAGCGGCGGAGTGGCGTGATCGTCCGCGCGTTCCGGCGCGATGCCGTGAAATGCGCGGTCGTCGACCTCGAGGCGAAGGGCCAGCCCGCGTACCCGATGGAGTGCCTCGCGCCGGAGGGGTTCTTCGAGGTGTTCATCCCCGGGAAGAAGCTCTTCAAGCACCAGCTGCGGTTCGAGACCTCGTGGGGCGACATCCACCAGATCCACAACGCGTACTCCTTCCTGCCGTCGCTGTCGGAGCAGGACCTCTACCTGTTCAACGAGGGCAACGAGCACCGCATCTATGAGAAGCTCGGCGCCCATCCCCGCATGCTGGGCGACGTGCCCGGCGTGTCGTTCGCCGTCTGGGCCCCGGCGGCGTCGCGCGTGTCGCTCGTCGGCAATTTCAACGAATGGGACGCCCGCTACCACCCGATGCGCCCGCTGGGCAATTCCGGCGTGTGGGAGCTGTTCGTGCCCGACATCCGCGAGGGCGAGCTCTACAAGTTCGCCATCTGGGACCAGGCGGGGCACATGCGGCTCAAGACGGATCCGTACGGCACGCGCTTCGAGGGCCCGCCCAACAACGCCGCGATCGTGCACCATCCGCGGCACCACACCTGGGGCGACGACGAATGGATGGCGCGCCGCGCGCAGCACGCCGGCCAGGTCGACCGGCCGCTGTCCGTATACGAGGTGCACCTGGGATCGTGGCGGCGCAACCTGCAGGAGGCCGGCCGGGCGTTCACCTATCGCGAGCTCGCGCCGATGCTGGCCGACTACGTGTCCGACCTGGGCTTCACGCACGTCGAGGTGATGCCGGTGAGCGAATTCCCGTTCCCGGGGTCGTGGGGTTACCAGGTGACGGGCTACTTCGCGCCGACGCACCGCTGGGGCACGCCGGAGGATTTCCAGTACTTCGTCGACCACCTGCACCAGCGCGGCATCGGCATCATTGTCGACTGGGTACCCGCGCACTTCCCGCGCGACGCCTTCGCCCTGGCGCAGTTCGACGGCACGCACCTGTACGAGCACGCCGACCCGCGGCTCGGCGCGCACCAGGACTGGGGCACGCTCATCTTCAACTACGGCCGGCACGAGGTGCGCTGCTTCCTCGTCGCCAGCGCCCTGTCCTGGCTCGACCGCTACCACATCGACGGCCTGCGGGTGGACGCGGTGGCGTCGATGCTCTACCTCGACTACTCGCGCAAGGATGGCGAGTGGATCCCCAACCGCTACGGCGGCCGCGAGAACCTCGAGGCCATCTCCTTCCTGCGGCAGGTGAACGACCTCGTGCACCACTACTATCCCGGCGCGATGATGGTCGCCGAGGAGTCGACCGCGTTCCCGATGGTGAGCCGCCCGACGCGCGACGGCGGGCTGGGCTTCGACTACAAGTGGAACATGGGCATGATGCA
>CAYMSE010000232.1:0-7490 GCA_964392935.1 uncultured Oleiharenicola sp. | reverse complement strand
CCTCGATGCGCACCGTGCCGTCGGCGATCTCGGTGACCTCGAGCTCGAAGAGGCGGCGGACGAACTTCGGGCTGGCGCGGCTGAGGATGATCTCGGGTCCGCGGCTGCTGTTCTCGATCTCCAGCAGGATGCAGCGGATGCGCTCGCCGGGAGCGTACTCCTCGCCGGGAACCTGTTCCTTGCCCGGCATGACCGCCTCGGCCTTGCCGAGGTCGATGAACAGGTCGTTGCGCTCGCGCCGGCGAACCGTGCCGCTGACGATGTCGCCCACGGAGTCCTTGAAATCGTCGTAGATACGCTCCTTCTCGAATGCCCGGAGCCGCTGCATGATGGCCTGCCGGGCGGTTTGCGCCGCGATGCGCCCCAGGTAAGAGGGATCGATTTCCTTTTCCACCGTGTCGCCGAGAATCGCCCCCGCCTTGAAGACTTGCGCCTTCTCGATGTGTATCTGCAGCTTCGGGTCGGCGACGGAATCCACCACCTTGAGCAACGACCAGGCCTTCAACTGGCCGTTTTTCGGGTTGATCTCGATCTTGAGCTCCTGGCCGGAATTCACTCCCTTCAGTGCCGCCGTCTTGATGGCATTGATGATCGTGGAGATCATGTCGGCACGGGGAATGCCCTTCTCCTTCTCCATGTATTCGAGAACGGACAGGATTTCGCTGCTCATGGTGTGTTTGGATTAATGGGAAAAAAAAGGCGGACCCGAGGGCCCACCTTTTAGAAAGTGAACTGATATAAGGGGGCGAAAGATATTCTTCCGGTCAATCGCTTGTCAAGCCCCGGCAAGTTTTCTGTAATTCAGCCACTTGCGCGAGCATCGCGCTCGGCCATCCAGCCGAGCATCGCCTGCCCCAACCCATGGCAAAAGGGACTCCCCGGCACACCTGCCAGACCCAAGGTTCTCAATGCGGATCGCACCGCCGATGGCACATCGCCCATGTACCAGTGAAACCATGCCGCGGACAGGTCGACACCGTCCAACGCCGCGGCAATTGGAAGAAACCCGTCACAGACCAGCGTATCGATGCGCGAACCCGCCAGCACTGATCCGAGAACCTCCCCCGCCAATCGGCTTCGGACGGCGGCCAGCGCCAGATCCCGTCTGATGGCCGGCGTTGCCCCCGAGAAGGACGCGGACAGCGCGAGCCCGCGCAGGGTGCCCAGCAGGCGGGCGGGCCAGTCCGGGCGAGACCGAACCCATTCCTGGTATTGCTGCAGCCGGACCAACGGCTGGTTGGCCGGGCGAATCCCGTGGGTTTCCCATTCGTCCCTTCGCTCCGCGAACACAACCGCCGGATCCAAATCGCCGATCCACTCCCCAACGGGGTGAGCGGTCGCAGTTGCCAGCATGGGGGGGCGATTCCGAGCGTAGCCGAGAATCTCCAATGCCACATGATGGGCGGCGTCAGCCCAGCCCAGCTTGGCGATTCGCAGCGCCGCGAAGCGGTGTTTCGATTCCCAGCGCTTGATGGCGTGCCGGTGCATCAACGCATTCAGATCCTCGCGCGGCAGACGGGAGAGTTCCGTGATCCGTTCTTCCACATCCCGATCGGTCATGCGCTCGAGCGCATCGTCCGCCGCATACTCCTCCAGCCCGCGGTTCAGCAATGGCAGCAACACCAGCGCTGGCACCTCCCGCCCGTGGCAATCGCACGCCGGGAGTTGCCCCGGGGCCGCGGGGAACATCACCACGTGCAGCACCACCTGTCGGTAGGCGGCATTCTCCGCGTGCCGATGGGCATGCCAGTCTGTGGGCCGAAAATGAACCTCCACGTCGCCGGTGACCGGCAGCCCGTCGACAACTAACCGCGCTCCCTTGAAATCCGGGCCGCCGAGGAAATTCCAGGTTCCGACGCTGCGGATTGTCAGGCTCCGGCCGTCGCTGAGCCGGAGATCCGTCTGCTCGAAATCCCGCCGATGCCAGATCTTTTGCACCACGCGTTCCGGCATGGAGAAGGGGCCGTAGAGGCCCTGCATCTCGCGCAGCTGTTCGTTGGGGCTGGCCATCGGTGATCTGCACCGCACGGCCCTGCGACGACTTGCGGACTCGACACAGTGGCAATAATGCCAAGGCTGCGAGCCGAAATTCTTGGGCCGCCTCAATCGGAAGGGTGGCAGAGTGGTCTATTGCGGCGGTCTTGAAAACCGCTGAACCGCAAGGTTCCGGGGGTTCGAATCCCTCCCCTTCCGCCAGCCATGAAAAACCCTCCGCCGGGATCCGGGGAGGGTCGGGAAATCGGGTGCCCGGCCGCAGGTCAGTCGCTGCGGCGCGATCCGCTCAGCAGGAGCAGGATGTGGAGGAGGCTGCCGAGCGACGCCACGAAGGCGGCCACATAGGTAAGCGCCGCCGCGTCGAGCGTGTCGTTCACCCCGTGCATCTCGTCCCGATCCAGAATCCCGAGATTCACCAATTGGGCCTTGGCGCGATTGCTGGCGTCGAACTCGACGGGGAGCGTGATCAGCTGGAACAGGCAAATCACCGCGAGCGCCACGGCCCCGAGCGTCAGGAACATCCCGCCGAGTCCCTGGGCGCCCAGGACGATACCAAGGATGATGAGAAACTGCGACGCCCCGGCGGAGATCTGGGTCGCCGGCACCAGCGTCTGGCGGACGGTCATCATGGCATAGCCGACCTTGTGCTGGATGGCGTGGCCGGCCTCATGCGCCGCGACCCCCAAGGCGGCGAGGCTCGTTCCCCGGTAATTGTCCGAGGATAGCGCCAGGCGTTTCTGCGAGGGATCGTAGTGGTCGGACAGCTGGCCGGGAACCTCCACGATCTCCACGTCGTAGATGCCCGCGTGCCGCATGACCGCGGCGGCGGCCTCGCGGCCGGTGATCCGACCGCGCGACGCAATCTCCAGATTGCGGCTGTAGGCACTCTGCACGCGATACTGCGCGTAGAGACCGAAAAGCATCGGGACAGCAATGAGGATGATCCAAAGCATCATGGCGACAAGTGGGTTGAACGAGGAAACACATTGCCACCCCCGCCGCGATTTCCAGCGAAAATCCCGCGGCTGGAAATGCCTTCCCGGCTTGTAACTCAGGCCAGCCCAGCCCGGATCAGCAACGCGTCCTCCGAGGGCGCGCGGCCCATGAAATCGCGGAACAACTCCATCGGATCGGCGGCGTTGCCCCGGCTCAGAATCTTGGCGACAAACTCCCGCCCGACTTGCGGATTGAAAATCCCCTCGCGTTGGAACCGCTGGAAGGCGTCCGCATCCAGCACCTCGGCCCACTTGTAGGAATAGTACCCGGCGGCGTAGCCCACGGGATCCGCGAAGACATGTGTGAAGCGGTGCTCGATCGTCGGGCTCGCGGGCTCCGTCGGCACGAGGTAGCCGGCGAGCCGGCTTTGCAGCCACTCGGTCACGCCGGGCTGCATCGATTCGGGCGCGTGCAGGTGCAGCTCGAGGTCGAGGCGGGCGAAGGCCAACTGCCTCATGGTCGTGACCGCGCTGCGAAAATTCCGCGCGGCGACCAGGCGGGCGAAGAGTTCGGCCGGAATCGTGGCGCCGGTTTCGTGGTGGCGGGCAAAGAGGTCGAGGCTCTCGCGCTCCCAGCACCAATTCTCCATCAATTGAGAGGGCAGCTCGACGAAGTCCCAGGCCACGTTGACCCCATTGAACGACTTGATTTCCACCTCGCCGCAGAGGTGGTGGAGCAAGTGGCCGAATTCATGGAATACCGTCTCCACTTCGTCATGGCTCAACAGCGCCGGCTGCGGACCTGCCGGCGGCGTGAGATTGCCGCACATCAAGCCGAGGTGCGGCGCCCGGCCGCCGTCGGCGGCCCGCCCGCCGGTGATGAGATAGTTCATCCAAGCGCCACCGCGCTTCGATTCCCGCGGATGCCAGTCGGTGTAGAACGAGCCCAAATGCCGGCCACCGGCGGCACGGACTTCGTAGAAGCGCACGTCGGGATGCCAGACATCGTCCGCACCGACGGGCGGCGCCGTCACCTCGAGGCCGAAGACACGCCGCGCGATTGCGAACATCCCGTCGAGCACCCGCGGCAGCGGAAAGTACGGCCGCAACAGCTCGGCGTCGAAATCGTAGCGTTCCCGGCGCAGCTGCTCCGCCCAGTACGCCAGCTCCCACGGCGCGAGCGGACCGACCGGCGCGCCCGTTTTCCGCGCCTTGAATTCCTCCAACTCGCGGCACTCGCGCGCAAATGCCCCGGCCACCTTGTCATGCAAGCGCAACACAAAGGCGCGCGCGTTTTCCCCGGACTTTGCCATGCGCCGCGACAAGACCAAGTCGGCGAAATTCCGCCGACCGAGGATCGCCGCCTTCTCACTGCGCAAGGCGAGAATCCGGCCGACCAGTTCCTGGTTCGCATGCGGCGGATGCCGGCCGACGTTCGCCGCCGCCGCCCACATCTCCCGTCGCAGCGATTCATCCTCGGCGTGGAGCATGACGGGCTCCTGGGAGGGCGGGTGCAGCGTGAAGCGCCACGCCGGTTGCGCGTCCGAGCCGAGACCCTTCTGCCGTGCCGCAAGCCGCGCCGCGTCGACCGCGCGGCCGGGCAGCCCGGCCAGCCGCGCGGGATTCGTGACGACCAACTCCCACGCATTGGTGGCATCGAGCACGTTCTCCGCATACTTTTGCGTCAGCTGCGCCAGCTCCTGCTGGAGCGCCTCGAGGCGCACTTTCCTCTCCGCGGGCAGGTCGGCCCCGTGCTGACGAAAATCCTCCATGGTCTCGTCGATGAAGCGGCGGTGCTCCCCGCGCTGACCCGTGGCCGTCGGATGGGCGGCCGCCAGCTGCAGCTGACGCCAAAGCGCGGGGTTGAGCGGCAGCTTCGCCTGGAATCCGGAAATCTTCGGCAGCGCGGCGTTGTAGGCCGCGCGAAACTCGGGGGAGTCCGCGACACTGGAGAGATGGGAAATCTTCGCCCACGTCTCGTTGAGCGCGTCGGTGGCATCTTCGAGCGCGAGGAACGTGTTGGCGTAGTTGACCTCCCCCGGGGGCCGGTCCCCGATGGCTTTCACGGCCGCTTCGGCGACGGCGATGGCGCGGTCGACGGCCGGTTCCACCTGGTCGGCGCGCAAGGCCGGCCACTTGATCGCGAAACTCCGGTCCAAGAAGGGATTTTCCATCGGGCGGCTAATGACCGGACGGGGCGCACCGCTGTCAACCGAATTGGTCCTCACCAATGGTACGCGGCGCCGAACACGATTTGCCGCCGACCCGCGGGCACGGCCGGCACCTCTTGGAAATCGCTGTCCCAGAGATTGTCGATCCGCGCGGAGAGTTCGAGTCCCCGCCAGGCGGCCGGAAGGTAGTAGAGCCCCACTCCCGAAAGCAGCGCCTCGTCGCCGCCCTTCACGCGCAGCAGGTTCTTTTCCTGCACCCGGTATTCGTTGTCTAAGCGGACCTCCCAGCCGGCGGCCACTCGCGCCACCAGCGCGGCCGTCCAGCGGTGGCGGGCGAAATTTAACGCATAGAAACTCGCGTCGATCGTGGCCGATCCGTAGTCCGCAGCCTTGTCCAGCCAGGTGTAACCCAGCACCACGTCGAGGCGCGGCGATCTCCACGTCGCGACAAACTCCATGCCGCTCGTGGCAACATCGACGGCGTTGGCCGAGCGGGCAGTCACGCCCTGGCGGTAGGTCCAGTCGACCAGATCGTCGTCCCACCGCCGGAAGACCGACGCCTGCACGTGCCATGCGCCCCCGATCCACTCTATCCCGCTCTCAAGGTTGCGGCTGGTCTCGCGCCCCAGATCGGGATTCCCGCGAAACAGTCCCGAAGTCGCGCTCGAGTTCAGCGCCGTGTACGTGGGAACCTGCGTACTCTCGGAGTACTCCGCCCGGATTCGCCAGGACGAATTCAATCGCAGCGAAGCGGACACCAGCGGCGAGATGGCTCCCTTGTCGCGGTTGGTGTCATCGTAGGTGGCGCCCGCCTGGAGCGTCAGTTGTCCCGCCGCCGTGTTGGCTGCCCACTCCGGGATGAACGAAACCTTGAGGTAATCCCGGGTATGAAAGCGCCCGAACGTCAGTGCGGTGGAGCGCAGGTCGTCGCGCGCAACCTGGGCCTGGTACACCACCGCGTACGGGCCGCGGCTTTGCCGGCCCGAGAGTGCCAGGGACCGCAAGTGCGTCACATGCTGAAACGGGTTCGAGGCGCCGGGGACCGCCCGATTGAATTCGTAGTCGTCATCGTTGCGGCGATAGAAGGCGCCGAGTTCCCAGTAGTCCGTGGCCGAAGTCCACGCGCGATGGTTCAGCGCAAACAGTTCCGTCTCGAGATCCTCCGTCTCGTTGAACCCGAAGGGCGTGTAAAGATTCGGCCAGCCGAAGAACTTCTTTTGCCAGCCGAAGAACAGATCCGTCTGGCTTGATGCGTCCCTCAACTGGACACGGCCGGAGAAGCGTTTGAACTCGTGGTCGCCAAATGGCACCGAGCCGTCGGACTCGGAGTGCGCAGCCTCGACGTCGACGCCGAGCGCCTTGCCGTCAGCCAGCGGACGCATCCATCCCTGGTAGAGCGTCGCGCGATTCGTATGGTACTCGCCCGCGGCCAATGCCAACTCGCCGCGGGTCGCGATCGGATTCCAACCGTAGGAGACGGTGCCGACGCCCGCATTGAATCCCGCAGCGGCGTTGGCCGCCCCCGTCAGGATCCGCGGCGAACTCAGCATTGCCGGGGCCACCGGCAATTCCGCCAGGTAGTGCCCGGTTTGCGGGTCGAAAACGGCGAGGGCTCCAATCTTGAAGCCGGTGTTCTCGAAGATGCCGCCCCGGATCGCCACGTCGGACTGCGCCTCGGCGAAGTTCCTCGCCTGGACGTCAACCTGCGGCTCGAACGCGAGGCCGGAAACCGGCATCGCAAAGGTCGCCGCCGGCACCTGGTTCGCAACCTGTTCCGAATAGACGGACACCTTGGGCAGGATCAACGGCTCCTCGCCGCCCTGGGCGCGGACTGCCGCGGCAATCACCACGGCGAATAGGAATCCCAACTGCAGTCTGACTGGGTGCTTCACGACGAGTTAAATAGAAATTACAGGAACATTAACATTGAAACCAAAAGAGAAGCCGCTTGTAGGCGGCTTCGGGACATCGGACCTCGCTTACTGGTCGCCGTCGTTGCCGATCGCTTCAACCGGGCAACCTTCCAGCGCCTCCATGCACAGCTGAATCTCTTCTTCGGTCGTTGGCTGGTTGTGGACGAAAGAATAGCCACCCTCTTCCTGGCGCTTGAAGAACGCCGGTGCGGTTTCGCGACAGAGGTCGCAATCGATGCACTGCTGGTCGACGTAAAACTTGCCGGCGGCGTTGTCTTTCCACTTTTCAGCTTTGTTGGCCATGGGAAGCGTCACTCAACGGGAATTGAATACCCTGTCAAGTAGTTGGATGGGGATTTCCCCCCGCATGACGTACTCGTTGGCGGGGCTTGTGTTGGGATGCATTGGAGCTACGTTGCGAGGCGATGTCACCTGATCGGTTTTATCTGCGCCGCGACTATCCGCGCCAGTCCACC
>CAYMSE010000231.1:0-9716 GCA_964392935.1 uncultured Oleiharenicola sp. | reverse complement strand
CCCGACTTCGCAGCGGCGGCGCTCGACGACGCCCAGAATCGTCGCCTAAACTGGCGTCGTCGATCGACGCCCCGACAACTGCCGGCGGAGTGCCAAGCCGCCGGCGCAACGGGTGCGCCGGCGGTCGTGGCTGGTGTGTGGCGGTTGCAGGGTACGGCCGAAACCCAGGACTCAGAACGTGTATTTCACGGTGAAGCTGAACTGCGTGCCGGGCAGCGCGAAGATCGACGCGTTGCCGTACACCGCATTCGGCGGGGCCCAGTTTTCCTCATTGGTCACATTCGAGACATTGAGGCGGAGGTCCCATTCCTTGATCCGGTACTGGAGGCCCACGTCGAGCGAGTACTGCGACGGGATGACGAGCGTGCCGGCGTAGTTGTTGTTGATCTTCGTCGTGAAGGTGCCGTTCGCGGTCAGCGTCAGGCCGTTGTCGAAGCCGTAGGAAAGCAGGCCGTTGAACTGGTTCTTCGGCAGGCCCGACACCTGGTGCACGTTGGCGTAGTCGATGCCCTGCGTCGGCAGCAGCGGCGTGCCGCCGTCCGACTGGAACGGGGCGGTGACCGAGGCGTCGATGAACGAGTAGGAGAGCGTCGCGTACAGGTGCTTGTTCGGCTGGTAGTTCATCTCGGCCTCGAAGCCCTTCGCGTCGAACTTCTGGATGACGGTCGAGCTGGTGCTCTTGGCCGTGCGGGTCTGCTTGTAGACCGCGAAGTTGAGGAAGAGCGTGTTGTCCTTCAGCGAGTATTTCGTGCCGGCCTCGTAGAGCTCGGAGGGCTGCAGGAAGTTCTGCTTGTCCAGGGCGTCGCCGGCGCCGTTCCAGCCCGTGATGCCGCCGCCGTTGCCGACGGCGCCCGAGGTGTTCTTCGAGTAGTTGTAGGTCACGTAGGCGCTGGAGGTCTTCGTCATCTTGTAGACCAGCGAGGCGTTGTAGTTCGGGATCCAGACGCTGATCGTGTCGTGCGCGTAGAAGGGCCCGAGCGGGTCCTTGACGTTCGCGCTGAACCGGTCGGCGCGGCCGCCGAAGCGGAAGTCGAAGGTGTCGGAAACCTTCCAATTAGCCTGGGCGAACGGCCCGACGGTGGTGCCGTGCGAGTCGTTGGTGTCGCCGTTGATCGCGCCCTGCGTGGCGTAGCGGTCCGGCCATCCGGGCACGGGCTGGCCGACGAAGCGCCCGTAGAAGTCAATCGCGTTGTACACGTTGATCCAGGCGTGGTCCTTCGTGAGATCCCAGACGTTGGCGGGCTCGAAGAAGTAGTCGTCGTAGGCCTTCGTCCGCTGATAGCGCAGGTCGAGGCCGGTGTTCAGGGTGAACTGCGGCTTGTTGAAGATGAACTCCGTGCGGTTCTCGAGGAACCAGGACGGATCGATGATCTCGGAATAGTAGTAGCGGCTGAGCGTGTTGCGCTTCGTGTAGCTCCAGAAGGTGTTGTTCACGACCTTGAACGTCGGGTCGAAGGTGTAGGTCTGGATCGCCTGGAGGTTGTACTCGCTGCCCTTCGAGTGGTCGCCCGGGCGCAGGAGGCGCTCGTGGCGGTTGAGCTGCACGGTCGGGCCCCACGCCATCGAATTGCCGCCGCCGAGCACGAAGGTCGAATTCTGCGGGTCGGACGGCGCGTTCGGCGCGTTGTTGTTGTTGATGCCGGTGACGTAGTCGCCGTGGTCGATCAGGCCCTGGGTCACGCGGTTGATGCCCCAGTTCTCGGTGTAGCGGTAGTCGGCCCAGGTGCCGTTGATGAAGATGTTGTAGCTGGTGGACGGGCGGAACTCGAGGGCGCCGTAAACCGAGTGGTTCTTGTTGTAGTAGTCGTGCCAGTAGCCCTTGCTGTCGGTGCCCGAGTAGCTGAAGCGGTACGCGGCGGTCTGTGAGAGCGGGCCGCCGGAGTCGATCGTCCAGGCCTTCTGCGAGTACGAGCCGATCGTCAGGCTGACGGAACCCTTGTTCTTGTCGAAGTACGGGCGCTTGGTCTGCAGGTCGATGTAGCCACCGACGTACATCGAGGTGCCCTGCACCGCGGTGGCCGGGCCCTTGACGATGTTGACCGACTCGACGGCGTTGAAGTCGAGCGGCAGGCCGTTGCCGTTGGAGGTGATGCGGCCGCGCACGCCGTTGATGAAGAGATCGGCGGTCTGGCCGCGGATCGACGGGTTGGACGGCGCGCCGAAGTTGGTCGTCGTGTAGGCCGACGAGGTCAGCTTCGAGAAATCCAGCACGCTGTTGATGTTGATGTCGCTGAGCTGCTGGCGGGAAATGATCGTCACGTTGCGGGGCACGTCGACGATGTTGTCGTCGGTGCCGAACACGGAGCTGAACGGCCGGGCGATCGGCAGCACGAGCTGGTCGGTGCCGACGTCGGACGTCACCTTGAAGCGTTCCAGTTCGAGAATCTCGCCCTTGGGCGGCTCGGAATTGTCCACCGGGGGATTGGATTGGGCGCGTACCAAGGGCCCGGTCAGGCTGGCGCAGACAAGCACGGCCAGCGACGTGCGTAGCAGGGTGATTTTCATTTTTAGGTGTTAAGCGGCGTGGTGCCGAAGTCGCTTCAAAGCACAGCATGTGCCACGCACGCCGCGGTTTGTTCGCGGAAATACTCGCCCTCGCGGTATGGTGCCTGCTAACTGCGCGCGCATGGTTTCCCTCTCCTTGTGGTCCCGCCTGGCGCTCGGATTCGGCTGCCTGCTGCCCCTCGGGCTGCACGCGGACGATGTGCTCCGCCCGAAGGTCGTCGTCGTGACGATGTTTGAGATCGGCGCCGACACCGGCGACGCGCCCGGCGAATATCAGTTCTGGGTCGAGCGCGAGAAGCTCGATCGCGTTATCCCCCTTCCCGCCGCGTACCACGACGTGCGGGCCAACGCCGACGGCTCCGTCATCGCGATCGTCACCGGCCAGGGCAACACCAACGCCGCCACGACCATCATGGCGCTCGGCCTCGATCCGCGGTTCGACCTGCGCCACAGTTACTGGCTGGTCGCCGGCATCGCCGGCCTCGACCCCGACGACGCCTCGGTGGGTTCGGCGGTGTGGACCGACTACGTCGTCGAGGGCGACCTCGGTCACGAGATCGACGCCCGCGAGATGCCCGCCGGCTGGAAGACGGGCTACATCCCCCTGCGCAAGAAGCGGCCCTACGAGAAACCGCTGCTGCCGGCCGCCGAGCGCGCGGACAACTGCTACCGGCTCAATCCCGGCCTGCTCGCCTGGGCCTACGCGCTGACGAAGGACATGGCGCTTGGTGACAGCAAGACCCTGCAGGAATTCCGGGCCCGCTACCAGGGCCACCCGAAGGCCCTTGCCGCCCCCGGGATCCTCATCGGCGCCAACCTCGCCTCCAGCACGTACTGGCACGGCAAGCTGCTGAATGACTGGGCCAACGACTGGGTCGATTACTACACCGAGGGACGCGGCAACTACATGACCACCGCGATGGAGGACGCAGGCACGCTCCGGGCGCTGACCAACCTCACCCGCGCCGGCCGCGCCGACGTCAACCGTCTCCTCCTGCTCCGCACCGCGAGCAACTTCGACATGCAGCCGCCCGACCTCACCGCCGCCGAGAGCCTGTTCGGCGAGAAGATCGGCCACTATTCCGCCTACATCCCGTCCCTCGAAGCCGCCTACTCCGTCGGCAGCCGCGTCGTCCGCGAACTCGTCGCCGGTTGGGATCGGTTCGAGCAGGAGATTCCCCATCGCGAATGAAAGCCGCGCCGGGCCGAACGTCGCCTGACGCGCGCAATTCCACTCCGTCCGGAACCCTCCCCGACCTCCGCGCCGCGCCTTTCGCATGAGCACCCTCCTCCACCGCCTCTACAAGCTCGACCAGTCGGGCACTACCGTCGGCCGCGAACTCCAGGCCGGCGCCACGACCTTCGCCGCGATGGCCTACATCCTCGCGGTCAACCCGACGATCCTCGCGAACGCCGGCATGCCGACCGCCGCGGTCATCACGGTGACCGCCGTGACCGCCGCCCTTGCCACGCTGCTGATGGGGTTCATGACCAACTACCCGCTGGCGCTGGCCCCGGGCATGGGCATCAACGCCTACTTCGCCTTCACCGTGTGCCTCGGCCTCGGGGTGTCGTGGCAATCCGCGCTCGGCCTCGTGTTCGTCAACGGCTGCATCTTCCTCGCCCTGTCGGTGACCGGCATCCGCGAGAAGATCATCGCGGCGATCCCCCACCAGCTGAAGCTGGCCATCACCTGCGGCATCGGATTGTTCATCGCCTTTATCGGACTCAAGAACGGCGGCATCGTCGTCTCGAGTCCTGCGACCTTCGTCACCCACGGTGACTTCGGCACCCCCGGCGTGCTGCTGTGCTTCGGCGGCATTCTGCTCACCGCGGTGCTCGTCGCGCGGAAGATCCCCGGCGCCATCATTCTCTCCATCCTCGCGGTGACGGCGGCCGGGCTCTTTGTCTCCGACGGCAAGGGCGGCCACGTGACCACCCTGCCGGCCAGCCTGTTCTCGCTGCCGGCCTCGCCGATGCCGACCGTGCTGCAGCTCAACTTCGACCTGTTGATCCACGACTTCGCCAAGGCCCTGCCGATCGTCCTCACGCTCCTGCTGGTCGACATGTTCGACAACATCGGGACGCTCATCGGCGTCACGCAGCGCGCCGGCCTCCTCGACAAGGACGGCAAGCTGCCCAAGGCCGGGCGCGCCCTCGTGGCCGACTCCCTCGCCGCCATCCTCAGCTCGCTGCTCGGCACCTCGACGGTCGTCAGCTACATCGAGTCCGCCTCGGGCGTCGAGGCCGGCGGCCGCACCGGGCTGACCGGCGCGACGACGGCGATCCTGTTTCTGCTGGCGCTGTTCCTGACGCCGCTGATCCTGGCCATCCCGGCGGCGGCGACGGCCCCGGCGCTCGTCATCGTGGGCATCTTCATGTTCCAGTCGGTGGCCGAGCTGAAGCTCGACGACTTCACCGACACGGCGCCGATCTTCCTGATCATCGCCGGCATCCCGCTCAGCTTCAGCATCGCCGAGGGCATCGGCCTGGGCCTGATCACCTACGCGGTGCTGCACGTCGTCACCGGCCGCATGAAGCAGACCTCGCCGCTGACCTATATCCTCGCCCTCATCTTCAGCCTCCACCTCCTCCGCGCGATCTTCGCCCGGCTGTTTTAGCCGAACCCAACCAAACTACCAGATGGGCCACAAAGAACACAAAGAACCACGAAAAAGGCCCATCCATGAGCTCCAACATCAATCAACTCTGTGACCTGGTGAGAGAAACCAGCTTCGCCATTCACCGCTATCATCGCCAAGGGCACTTGGAGAAAATCTACGAGAACGCGCTCTGCCATCGACTTCGCCGGGCTGGGCTGGAGGTGAGGCAGCAGCATCCCATCAATGTATTTGACGAGGACGGCACCTTGTTGGGGGATTTTTTCGCCGACCTCCTCGTTGAGAACCGGCTGCTCGTGGAGCTGAAGGCCGCCCGGGCGATCGCCGAGGAACACATCGCCCAACTGCTCGGCTATTTGAAATCAAGTCGCATTGAAACCGGACTGCTCATCAATTTCGGTTCGCCAAAATTGTACGTCAAAAAATACCTCATGTCCGTGCCGCCGAATGGTTCATCTTCGTGACTCTTCGCGTTTTTTGTGGCCATTCACTCTCCCACCATCGTTCCCATGCGTCTCCTGATTCTGCTCCTGTTGTCGGCCGTCAGCGCCTTCGCCGGCTCGTTCGCCGCGCGCTTTGAGGAAATCAAGCGCGGCGCCAGCCCGGCGGAACTCTACACGTTCCTGTACGCGCTGCCGAAGGGCGGCGACCTGCACAACCACAGCGGCTCCGAGCGGCCCGAGTGGATCTACGCCATCCTCACCGATCCCGCGCGCAACGGCGGCGACACCTTCTACACGCGGGCACGCTTCGCCGCCGCGCCCGATGCCATCGCCCCGGCCCAGCGGTTCCACAACGTCCGGCAGTTCGGTTACGACCGGCTGCCACCGGAGGTTCGCGCGGAATACGTGCGGCTCGACACCCTGACGCCCGCCGAGCGCGCCGCCTGGTGCGACAGCCTGCGCCTCGACCGCCCGGGCGAGGGCCGCGGCGAGTTCTTCGAGGTGCTCTGGCCGCGGCGCGGCCAGATCGGCAGCAACCTGCACGTCACCACCGAGTGCCTCGTCGAGAACATCAAGGCCTTCGGCGCCGAGCACCTCGCCTACCTCGAAACCCAGTTCGGCATCGACCGCGCCCAGGACAACACCGGCCGCGCGATTCCGGTCGAGGAGGCCGTCGCCTTCGTGAAGCGCCGCCTCGCGCAGCCCGACGTCGCCGCCAGCGGCGTGACCGTGCGCTTCCAGGAGGCCATCCTGCGCTTCCTGCCCGGGGCCGAGCAGGAGTTGTCCGAGACCTACGCCTTCGTCGACGCGCACCGCGACCTCTGGGTCGGACTGAACCTGGTGGGCATCGAGGAGAACGACAAAGGCAACCCGGCGCGTTTCCTGCAGACCTTCCGCGAGCTCCGCCGCCGCTACCCGACCCTCGCGCTCTCGATCCACGCCGGTGAGATGGACGGACCCGACCACCACGTCCGCGACACGCTGCTGCTCGGTGCCAGCCGCATTGGCCACGGCGTGAACCTCATCCAGGACCCCGACACGCTCCTCATGCTCCAGCAGTCGCGCCGCGTGCTCGTGGAGATCAACCTCATCTCGAACCGCCTGCTCGAATACACGCCCGACCTGACGAAGCATCCGTTCCCCGAGTACCTCCGCACCGGCGTCCCGGTTTGCCTCAACACCGACGACCGCGGCATGTGGGACAGCAACCTCACCGACGAGTACTACACCGCCGTCACGACGTTCAACCTGTCGTGGGACGAGATCGTCCAGCTCGGTCGCAACTCGCTCGCCTTTTCCTTCGTCCAGCCCGACGCGAAGGCCAAGCTCCTCGCCGAATACGACGCCGCCGTGTCCGCCTTCGAGGCGAAGTACGCGACCTCGCTCGACGCGCTCAAGACGGTGAAGCCCGTGGCCTACGGCTACGCGAAGCGCACGTGGGGTTTCGAATTCCCTGCACCTTGACGCGGCGCCTTCCCCGGTCGCCGCGGTCCGTGTCCGCGGAGCCGGGTCGACGACCCCGGCCACAGCCCACCGCTCTCGATCGCCGGCTCCGCCGGCCGAGGCCTCACTCCGCCGGGTTCAGGCGCAGGCGGTAGACGAAACTCCAGTCGCCGGTGGCGTTCTGGATTTTGATCAACAGGCGGTTCGAGCCGGCTTTCAGGTGGAGCGGCACGACATCGTCGTCGATGCGGCTCATCCGGCGGATCCACTTGTCGTGCACGAGCTCGCCATTCAACCAGATCTTCATGCCGTCGTCGCTGCCGATGCCGAGCCAGGCGTCCGTCGCCGCCGGCACCACGACCTCGGTCCATGCGTAGCCCACACAGTAGTCGCGGGCCAGGTTGGACTGCAGGTCCACGTAGCCGTCCTTGCTCCGCAAGGCCTGCCAGGTGAGCTCGGTCCGGTCGTCAATCCGCTGCCGGTCGCCTTCCTTCGGCCGGACACTGTCGGCGCCAGCGGTCGCGAACCAGTCGGAGTTGAACGCGCTCATCTGCGCCGCCCGCGAGATCCTGCCGCTGTTCACCTCCACCGACTTGAACACGACCGGGCCGGACTCGGTCACGGTCTCCACCGCCGACTCGAAATCCTGCTCGGACACGCCAATCGGCCGGAGCACGAGCCAGCGGTCGACCGGGGCCACCGGGTAATGCGAACTGGCCAGCCAGACTTCGTCCGCATCGCGCGCCGGGTCGGCGGGCGGCACCTCGAGCCGATAGTCGAGCGTGCCCGGCACCGGCCGTCCGTTCTCGATGGCCGGGGCCACGACGGCCTGGGCCAGCGCGGCCGTCAGCGGCGCCACCAAGGCGGCCGGCACGTCGTCGCCGCCCGACGTCAGGGTCGGTGCGACCTTGCCACTCGCATCGACCGCGAGCCGCGCGGCGACGCGCTTCACGCCGTAGCGGCGCAAGCCCTCCGCCCGGAGCGGATTGCCGACGAGCAGCGGCTCGGCCCGGCCCTGCGCGAACTGCAGCGGGCGCGTCGCGCGGGCGTAGTGCAGCACGTCGCCCCAGCCGGCCGGATTGGCGGGGTTGATCACCCACAGCAGGGCGGACACCTGGTCCGAAAAGGTGCGCATCGCGGAGACGTCGGTGGCCCGGCCGGCCGCCAGCAGCACGCCCTCGCGTGAGAGCAACACGGTGCTCGTGCCCTCGGCGGCGGGCAGGTACCGCGACAGCGTGCCCATCAACTTCTGTTGGCTGAAATCCGCGATGAGCCAGGGCATCCAGGCCTCGAGCGCCATGTAACGGTGCTGCGCGGCATCGTGCCGCACGCCCAGGAACACCGTCTGCATCAACCCGGGAAACACGCGCTTCACGCGCTGGTCGAGGGGGCCGAAATTGTTCGCCATCATCCAGCCTTCGCCGTCGTTGTGCGATCCGGCCAGGAGCAGGACGAGCTCGGGTTCGGGCATCCGCGTGAGGTCGGCGGGCACGAGAGTGCGGCTTTCGACCCGCAGCACCCGCCCGACCAGGTCCCCGGTGGCTTCACCCTTCGCCTCCGCGAGGATCCGGGCGCGCGCCGGCCGCGCCGCGGTCTCCGCGTAGAAGCGCCGGCAGTCGTCGTCCGACAGGGATCGCAGCAGCACGCGGCGCGGGCCGCCGCTGCCTTGGAAGAGCGCGAAGGGACCGAGGACTTGCACAGCTTCGCCGCGGAACGTTCCGCCCTTGCCGTCGGGCCATGAGGAAGACTTGGCCGGGGCCGGAGTCGGATTGCACAGGAGGCCGGCGGCGAAAATGGCGCCGGCACCAAACCACCGCGGGAGGTGACTCATGGGGTTGAAGGAGGGACGAAGCACACGGGGCCCACGCGGGTTTTTCAAGCGCGGAGGACCGCGGTTCCCCGGACCGGTTTCCGCCTCGCGCCGCGGCGGGGCACCGGCAACCTCGGGCCCAACGCCCCATGAACGCGAACCCCCTGCGATGGCTTGCACTCGCGGCGACCTTGCTGGTCGCCTGTGCGACGGATCTGTCCGCCGCCGAACCCGCCCCAGAAGACGCCGCGATGGTTGCGAAGCTGATGACGGCAATCGAGAAAGCGGACTACGACTCGTTCGTGGCGGACGGCGAGCCGAACTTCCGGCAGTTGAAGCGGGAGCAATTCGACGCGGTCACGGCGAACCTCGGCCCGAAGCTGCAGGAGGCCCACGAACTGACCTATCTCGGGGAGCTGCGGCAGCGCGGCTACCACGTCACACTCTGGAAGGTCAGTTTCAAGGATGGCACCGACGACGCGCTCGCCTCCCTGAGCATGCGGGACGGCAAGGTTGGCGGCTTCTTCATCCGGTAGGACGCGGCGCCCCGGACGCGCCGCACCGCGCGCGAGCCGTCGGATCCACGCTCGCGCTTGACGCGCGACGCACTAGGCTCGCTGCCTGAAGCTGGCTGTGCGGCGTCGTTCCACGCTGCGTCCCTCGCGCGGGTCCGGCTCAAACACCGCGCCCAATGAATGCATCCGCTTCCCGCCGCTCGTTCCTCCAACTTGCCGCAGTCGCCGCCCCGGCGATCGGCCTGGCCGCGCTGGCGCCCGCCCGCGCCGCCCCGCCGGACGATCCCGACGCCCGGCGCATCGAGCGCGTCAAACTGGCCATGCTCGCCATGCAGCGGCGGGCGTGGGAGCAGGGCACGGCCGCGCAGGCGCTGCTCGA
>CAYMSE010000230.1:0-10923 GCA_964392935.1 uncultured Oleiharenicola sp. | reverse complement strand
CGGACGTCTTCGCCATCCCGCGGGAGTCGGCCGCCGCCTTGGGCGGCCCCGGGGAGAACTCGCCGTTCCGCGAGATGGTGCGGGTGGGCGGCACGGTCACCTGCCAGCCGGCGCCCGACCTGGTCTTCGTGCGCGACGAGGCCCAGAGCCTCGAGATCCGGCTCGCGCAACCGGCGGCGCTGAGCGTCGGCGACCGCATCGACGCCGTCGGCTTCGCCGAGATGGGCATCGTCCAGCCGTACCTGAAGAACGCGCTCGTCCGCCGGCTGGCCCCCGGCCCCCCGCCCCCGCCGCGGCGGGTGGGGGACGCCAGCCGGCTGCTCGACCTGCGCAACGAAGCCGAGCTGGTCGAGGTGGAGGGCGAATTGCGCGACGTCTCCCGCCGCAGCGACGGCTGGGTCATGCTGGTCACCCAGGGCGGCCAGCCCCTCAACGTGGAGATTTCCGCGCGCCGCGTGGCGCCGAACGCCGAGCTGCCGCCGGTGGGCAGCCGCCTGTCGCTGGTCGGCATCTGCCAGATCGAGCGCGTCACGCCGCCCGACCTCAACCAGGTCGTCGCCCCGGCCTCGGTCCGCCTCCACCTGCGCTCGCTCGACGAGCTCCGCGTGCTGGCGCGGCCGTCGTGGTGGACGCCCGAGCGGCTCCTCGCGGCCGTGGCGGGCCTCAGCCTCTTCGCGCTCGGCGCCCTCGGCTGGATCTGGACGTTGAACCGCCGCGTGCAGGCGCAGACGCGCATCATCCTCGGCAACGCGCGGCGGCAGGCGACCCTCGAGGAGCGCAACCGCATCGCGCGCGAATTCCACGACACCCTCGAGCAGCAGCTCGCCGGGGCCACCATCCTGCTCGACGCGATCGACACGGTCGTGGTGGACCAGCCGCAGCGGGCGCGCGCCGGGCTCCACACCGCGCGCGCGATGCTGCGCCACAGCCTCGACGAGGCGCAGCAGGCGGTGGCCAACCTGCGGAACAACGATCTCTTCGAGCGGAAGTTCGGCCCCCTCATCGAGCAGGCGGTGCACGAGCGGCTCGCGCGGACCGGCATTCAGGCCGAATTCCGCTACGAGGGCGCCTGGCCGGAGCTGGACTCCATGGTGAAGCAGCACCTCCTGCGCATGGTGCAGGAGGCCGTGACCAACGCCGTGAAGCACGCCGCCCCGCGCCGGTTCGTCATCGCGCTTCGCGCCGGGCGGGACCAGATCGAGCTCGAGGTGACCGACGACGGCTGCGGCTTCAGCGTGCAGGACCGCGTGCGGCGCGGCACGAGCGAATTCGGCCTGATCGGCCTGCAGGAACGCGCCGAGAAGATCGGCGCGCGCCTCACCATCCAGAGCGCCCCGCGCCAGGGCACCACCATCGCCGTCGCGCTGCGGCCCCAACCCGCCTTCGCCGTCCTATGAACCCGGCCAAGCTGCGGATCCTGATCGCCGACGACCACGCCCTGGTCCGCATCGGCCTGCGCGCCTCCCTCGAGATGGAGCCCGACATGCAGGTCGTGGCCGAGGCCGGCACCGGCGAACAGGCGCTCACGCAGTACCGCAAGCACCAGCCCGACGTCGTGCTCATCGACCTCCGCATGCCCGGGCTCGACGGCATCCAGACCACCGCCGCGCTCAGCCGCGAATTTCCCGCCGCCCGGATCATCATCGTCTCCACCTTCAAGGGCGGCGACGACATCCTGCGCGCCATGCAGGCGGGCGCGAAGACCTACCTGCCCAAGTCCGTGCCGCGCGAGGAACTCATCAAGGCCGTGCGCACCATCGCCCGCGGCGAGACCTACCTGCCCAACGTCGTGGCCAGCCGGCTCGCGGAGCGGCTGCGGCAGCCCGACCTCACCGCCCGCGAGCTCGAGGTGCTGCGCCTCGTCGCTGCCGGCAACAGCAACAAGGCGATCGCCGGCGCCCTCTCCATCGAGGTCGGCACCGTGAAACTCCACGTCGGCAAGATCCTCGAGAAACTGCACGCCCGCGACCGCACCGAGGCCGCCACCATGGCGATCCAGGCCGGCATCGTCTGGCTGGAGTGACGCCCCCCGGGGAGGGCGGCGCGGTTACGAAGTTGCTCTCGCCAGCCGGGGGCCCGGTCGTAGATTCGCGCCCTTCCATGACCGATCCCGCCCCGCGCAAGTGGTACCAGCTCTCCCTCACGCAGCAGATCGTGCTCGGCCTCATCGTGGGCGTGCTGCTGGGGTGGGTCATGAGCGGGATGACCGAGGCGGCCCGGGCCTCCTGGGACGGCGGCCTGGTCGTCGTGCGCGACGTGTTCCTGCACCTGATCAAGGCCATGATCGCCCCGCTCATCTTCGCCAGCGTCGTGCAGGGTTTCGCGGGGACCGGCGACATGAAGAAGGCGCAGCGCATCGGCTGGAAATCGCTGCTCTACTTCGAGGTCGTCACCACCCTCGCGCTCGGCGTCGGCCTGTTCGTCGTGAACGTGGCGAAACCGGGCGCCGGCGTCGTGCTCGCGGCGCAGGCGGCCCAGTCGACCGCCGGCCTGGCGAAACCGCAGACGCTCGGGGAAATCGTCCTGCACATGTTCCCGGTGAGCCTGCTCGACGCGATGGCGCGCAATGACGTCCTGCAGGTGGTGTGCTTCGCGGTGATCTTCGCGGTCGCGGTCATCGCCGCGGGCGAGGCGGGCCGGCCGGTGCTCGAGGTCTGCGGCAGCCTCACGCAGGTGATGTTCAAGTTCGCCGGGCTGATCATGAAGTTCGCGCCGTTCGGCGTCGGCGCGGCCATCGCGGTCACCGTCGGCCACCAGGGCCTCGGCTCGCTCGTCACCCTGGCGAAGCTGGTCTTCACGCTCTACGGCGCGCTCGTCATCTTCCTGGTCGGCGTGCTCGGGGCGGTCATCGCCCTCGCGCGCGTGCCGCTCCGGCCGTTCGTCAAGGCGGTGCGCGAGCCGTTCACGCTGGCCTTCGCCACCGCGAACAGCGAGGCCGCGCTGCCCAAGGCGTTCGAGAACATGGAAAAACTCGGCGTGCCGCGCGGCATCGTCGGCTTCGTCCTGCCCGCCGGCTACTCGTTCAATCTCGACGGCTCCACCCTGCACCTCGCCGTGGCCTCGGTGTTCGTGGCCCAGGCGGCCGAGACCACCACCGGCGTCCACTTCGGGCTCGGCGACCAGCTGACCATGATGCTCATGCTCATGCTGACCTCGAAGGGGGTCGCCGCCGTGCCGCGCGCCTCCTTCGTCGTGCTCGTGGCGGCGCTCGAGTCCTTCAAGCTCCCCGTGGCCGGCGCCTTCCTCATCCTCGGCGTCGACGCCCTCCTCGACATGGCGCGGACCTCGGTGAACGTCGTCGGCAACTGCCTCGCGAGCGTGGTCGTGGCCCGCTGGGAGGGGGAGTTCGACGACCGCAAGGCCGCCGCCTTCGGCGCCGAGCCGCCCGCGAGACCGTAGTTGCCTAAGCGGCGGCCCGGCGGTAGCTTGCGTCGTGCTCAGCCAAATGAATTGCCCGCGGGTGGTCCCGCTCTAGGTTCGCGCGCCCGGTCGTCATGGAAACCCTGCTCGGCATCACCTTGGAGACGCTGGTCATCATCGCCCTGGTGATGGCCAACGGCTTTTTCGTGGCGGCGGAGTTTGCCCTGGTGAAGGTGCGGTCCAGCCAGCTGCGGCCGCTGGCCCAGAAGGGGGGGTGGCGGGTCCGGTTCGCCTTGAAGGCCATGGAGCACCTGGATGCGGCGCTTTCCGCCAGCCAGCTCGGCGTGACGCTGGCCTCCCTCGGTCTCGGCTGGGTCGGCGAGCCCTTTGTCGCGCATCGGCTCGGCCCCGTACTGGCCGGGTGGGGCATCACCGATCCCCAGGTCCAGTCGTCGATCTCGTTCGCGGTGGCGTTCGCGGTGATCACCTTCCTCCACATCGTCTTTGGCGAGCAGGCGCCCAAGATGCTGGCCATCCAGCGGGCGCGACCCGCGGCGCTCTGGGTCGCGGCGCCGCTGATGATCTTCTACTACGTCTTCTTCCCGTTCATCTGGCTGCTGAACAAGTCCGCCAACGCGCTCCTGCGCTGGGCCGGATTCGACCGGACCAGCGAAGGCGACCACGGCTTCAGCGCCGAGGAGCTCGAGTACGTCTTCAGCCACGCGCGGCACTCCCACCCGGGCGACGCCACGATCAACAAGCTCATGGTCCAGTCGCTGCGCGCCCGGAAGACCCAGGCCCAGCAGATCATGCGCCCGCGCGACCAGGTCGTCGCCCTCTGGCTCGACCGGCCCGTCGCCGAGAACCTCCGCATCGCCCAGATCAGCGGCCACAGCCGCTTCCCGGTCTGCTCGGGCACGCTCGACAAGGTCGAGGGCCTGCTGCTCGTGCGCGAGTGGCTGTGGCAGATCAGCCTGCTCGGCAGCGACACGCCCTTCGCCCCGCTCGTGCGCCCGGTGATCGAGTTCGAGCTGACCACGCCGCTGCACGCCATGATGGACCACTTCCGCAACTCGCGCAGCCACCTCGCCGTCGTGCTCGACCCGCAGCGCCAGCTCGCCGGCGTGGTCACGTTCGAGGACGTGCTCGAGGAGATCGTCGGCGACATCCGCGACGAGTTCGACATCGGCGCCGGGCCGATCTACGAGCGGACCGAGCTGGCCATCGTCGTCAGCGGCAACCTCACGCTCCGCGAACTGCAGGCCGAGACCGGCTGGCCGCTCGAGTGGCAGCCGCGCGAGACCGTCGGGCAGTGGACGCAGCGCATCGCCGGCGCGCTCCCGAAGCGCGGCGACCAGTTCACCACCGGCGAGTACCGGCTCGCCGTGCTCGAGGCCAACGCCGAGCGCGTGCGCCGCGTGCGCGTGACCCGGCAGGCCCCCGAGGGCACGACCCCGCCCGTATGACGGACGGGGTGTTCAGGGTTGAGGGATGAGAGTTGAGGGATGGCAGATTCTCGCTTTCCTGCCGGGGCAGGCGCGCGACCGCCCTTGGAGGCTAGAGTCCAGAGTCTAGTATCCAGGGCCCGGAACCCAGAACCTAACCGCTTCCGACAAACTCAGCCCTAGACTCTCCACTCTAGACTCTCGACTTTCCTCCCCATGTCTTCCCGCCGCACCTTCCTCGCCACCGCCGCCACCCTCGGGGCCGCGGCGGCCGTCTCCGCCGCTTCCATGACCCCCCCGCCTGCCACCCCCCCGCTCGTCCACCACGTGTTCTTCTGGCTGAAGAACCCCGACTCCAAGGAGGACCTCGCCCGGCTTCTCGCCGGCATCCGCGGCCTCGGCCGGATCGAGACGGTGCGCGGCCTCCACGTCGGCGTGCCCGCCAGCACGGAGAAGCGCGACGTCGTCGACAACAGCTTCAGCGCCTCGGAAATCCTCTACTTTGACGATGTCGCGGGCCAGGCCGCCTACCAGGAGCACCCGCTGCACAAGCAGTTCGTCGCGGAGTGCTCCCACCTGTGGAGCAAGGTGGTCGTGTACGACGCGATTTCCGCCTGAGGTCCGGGGGTCGCGCCACCCTCACTCCGCGGGCGCGACCTTCTCGAGCACGAGCGTCACGGCCGACGTGCGGTTTTCGACGCCGAGCTTCACGAAGATGCTCTCGAGGTGCTTTTTCACGGTCGTGAGCTGGATGCCGGTGATGGTGCCGATCTCGGGGTTGGTCTTGCCCTGCACCACCCAGGAAAGGATCTCCGATTCGCGGGCAATGAGCCCGAGCGCGCGCTCGATCGCGGCCGGCGTGGCGTCGCTCACCGCCGCGGAGCGGCGCGCAACGCCGCCGGACTGCCGCCGGCGGCGCAGCCGCGCCTCGATGGCGGCGAGCAGGTCGGCGGGTTCGACGGGCTTCACGAGGTAGTCGTCGGCGCCAAGGTTCATGCCGGTGCGGAGGTCGGACCGCTCGCTCCAGCCGGTGAGGAAGATGAAGGGCACATGCTGCGTGGCGTCGTCCTGCCGCAGCGCCTCGACCACGCGGTGGCCGTTCATCTCGGGCATCGTGATGTCGCAGAGCACCAGCGCCGGCTTCTCGGCGCGCGCCAGCGCCACGCCCTCGCGGCCGTTGCGCGCCTCGACGGTGGCGTAGCCCTCGCTGCGCAGCAGGGCGCAGGTCTGCTGCCGGATCTTGGCGTCGTCGTCGATGACGAGGATCTTGTCCACCCCGCCGAGATTGGCGGCGACCGGCGCGAAGTAAAGCGACCGGTGCGACCTAGCCGATCGGCCACCCTCCGCCGGTCAATGGCGGAGCGCCGCGGCTTCGGGCATACTGGCGCCATCATGAACGACATTTTCCTCCCCGCCTCCCTCTTCACGCAGGCCGAGCCTGCCGCCCTCGGCCTCATCATCTTCGTCGGTTGCCTCGTCCTCCTGTGCGGCTACCGCGCCGACCGCCGCCACGAGCGCTGAGCCGCGCACCCGCCTTACGCCAAACCACCAACCATCCCTGCATCCTGACCCATCCCCATGACTCCCGCCGAAACTACCCTCATCCGTGATTCCTTCCGCAAGGTCGCCCCGATCGCCGACCAGGCCGCCTCGCTCTTCTACGCCCGTCTCTTCGAACTCGATCCCGCGCTGCGCGTGCTCTTCCGCGGCGACATGGCCGACCAAGGCCGGAAGCTCATGCAGATGATCGGCATGGCGGTCGGCGGACTCGACCGCCTCGACCAGCTCGTGCCCGCCGTGCGGGCGCTCGGGCTCCGGCACGCCGGCTACCGCGTGAAGGACGAACACTACGAAACCGTCGGCGAGGCGCTGCTCTGGACGCTCGAGCGCGGCCTCGGCGCCGACTTCACCCCCGCGACCAAGGCGGCCTGGGCGAAGGTTTACGGCGTGCTCGCCGAGACCATGAAGGCGGGCGCGCGCGATGGCGCCCTGCAGCGCGAACGCATCGCCAGCTGACGCATCCTGCCTGCTCCCGCGGCCGGTCCCGGCCGGCCGCCACCACCCGCCTCCATGAACGCCACCGAAATCGCCCTCGTGCAAACGTCCTTCCGCCGCCTCATCCCCGCGGCCGATCGCGTGGCGCTGCTCTTCTTCTCCCGCTTGCTGGATCTCGATCCGGCGCTGCGCCACGAGTTGGGCGGCGGCTCCCCCGGGCAGGGGCGGCAGTTCGTGCAGGCGCTCGCCCTGGCGGTCAACGGCCTCAGCCACCCGGCGACGCTCGCGCCGGTCGTGCGCCGCGCCGGCATGCGGGGCGCCGGCCTCTTCCTCGGCAACGGTCGCCTCGAGGCCATCGGCGCCGCGCTGCTCTGGGCGCTCGAGACCGCGGCGGACCAGCCGTTCGCCCTCGAGACCCGCAACGCCTGGACCCGCGCCTACTGGTTCCTCGCCAACCTGCTCCGGTCCGGCGCCCGCGAGGCCGGCCGCGGCACCCCGGCCGCCGCGTGAGTCCGCGCCCGGCCGTTTGCCCAATGCATACCCTGTTTCGATTTCTCCCCTTCGCCGCCGGCACCCCCGGCGGCGTGATCGGCCAACCCACCGGCGCCGGCCACTGATCCCGGCCCGGTTACCCCCTGTCCGGCGTCCTGCGCCGGACAGGGTTTCGCCGTCTCCGAATCCGGCGTTGCCGGCTCCCGGCGATTCCGTTCCCTCAACCTCGATGCCGTCGTCCCGCCCCGCGAAATCCCCGGCCCGGTCCGGCCGCGCCGCCCGCCCGGCCGCGGCGCCGCGCGCGGACGGGGACTACTACGCGCAGTCGTTCCAGCTCAGCCCCGCGGTCATGCTCCTCGCGCGCCTGCCCGGCGCGGAGCTGATCGAGGTCAACGATGCCTTCACCCGCATCACCGGCTTCGCCCGCGAGGAGGTGCTCGGGCACACCACGCTCGACCTGGGGATCTGGATCCACCGCCCGCAACGCGAGCAGTTCATGGCGCGGATCCGCGCCGAGGGGAAGGTGCGGGAGTTCGAGGCCGAGTTCGTCGTGCGCACCGGCGAGCGCCGCTGGATGTCCCTCACCGCCGACGTCGTGCAGATCGAGGGCCACCCCTGCATGCTCACCGTCGGCATCGACGTCACCGACCGCCGGCGCCGCGATCTCTTCCAGGAGACCACCTACCGCATCTCCGAGGCGGCCAGCGCCCCGGGCGACCTGCAGGCGCTGTTCGCCAAGCTCCACCAGCTGATCGCCGGACTCATGCCGGCCCGGAACCTGTACTTCGCGCTCGTGAGCGCCGATGGCGCCGAGATCTCCTTCCCGTACTTCGAGGACGAGCGCACCCCGCGCCCGGCGCCGCGCCCGCGGGGCCGCAGCCTGACGGTCTTCGTGCTCAACACCGGCCTGTCGCTCCTGGCGCGGCGCGAGGAACTCGACCGCCGGCTTCGCGAGCAGGGCTACACCCCCGTGGGCACGCCGTCGACGGTGTGGCTGGGCGCACCGCTCGTGGTGGGCGGCCGCACCATCGGCGTCGTCGCCCTGCAGGATTACCAGGACGAACGCCTGTACGACGAGGAGGCGCGCCGGCTCCTGACCTTCGTGGCCGAGCAGGCCGCGGGCGCGGTCGAGCGGCGGCGCAGCGAGGACGCGCTGAAGCGCAGCGAGGCCGAGCGCCTCGCCTCGCAGGAGTATTTCGTGAAGAGCTTTCAGGCCAGCCCGGCCATGATGGTCATCGCCCGGCTCGCCGACGGGAAGCTGCTCGAGGCGAACGCCGCCTTCTTCACCAACTCCGGCTACTCCCGCGACGAGGCCATCGGCCGCACCACAACCGAGCTCAACATCTGGCCCGATCCCGCGCAGCGCGCCGTGCTCATCAGGCAGATCCTCGCCGAGGGCTGCGTGCGGAACTACGAGGCGGTGTTCCTCAACCGCTCGGGCCAGCACCGCTACGTGATCGTCAGCGCCGACACCGTCGAGTTCAGCGGCGAGCGCTGCTACATCGTGACGGCGGTCGACATCACCGAGCGCCATCGCCGCGAGCGCGTGCAGGAGGCGACCTACCGCATCTCGCGCGTGGTGCTGGCGGGCGGCGACCTGCGGGAGCTGTTCGCCGAGCTGCACCGCATCGTCGCCGGCCTGATGCCGGCGCAGAATTTCTATGTCGGCCTGCTCGACCCGGCGGGCACGACCCTGGCGTTCCCGTACTTCGCCGACGAGACCGCGCCGCCGGAGGGCTTCGTGCCGCCGCCGCGGCCGCTCGGGCTCGGCTTCACCGACTATGTGATCGAGACGGCCCAGCCGCAGCTGCTCACCCCCGAGGAGCTCACCGCGCTCCTGCGGCCCCGCGGTCCCTACGAACCGCCGGCCCCGTCGCCCGCCGTGCGCCTGGGCGCGCCGCTCGTGGTGGAGGGCCGCGCCATGGGCGTGATCGCCATCCACGACTACCGCAATCCCCGCGCCTACGGGGCCGAGGAGAAGCGGCTGCTCACCTTCGTGGCCGAGCAGGCCGCGGCCGCGGTCGAGCGCCGGCGCGCCGAGGACGCCCTGCGCCACGCCGAGAAACGCTACCGCGGCATCTTCGAGAACGCCCTCGAGGGCCTCTACACCTCCACGCCCGAGGGCCGGTTCCTCAATGTCAACCCGGCCTTCGCCCGCATGCTCGGCTACGCGTCGCCGGCCGAGCTCATCCACGCGGTCTCGCACATCGCCCGCCAAGTCTACGTCGATCCCGGCCGGCGCGACGAATTCTTCCGCCTGCTCGCCTGCGCCGACGAGGTGACGGACTTCGAATCCGAGATCTACACCCGCGACGGCCGGCGGCTGTGGGTGTCCGAATCCGTCCGCGCGGTCCGCGACGCCGGCGGCCGCATCGACCACCTCGAGGGCGTCGCCGTGGACGTCACCGTGCAGCGCGAGACCGCGCGCGCGCTCCAGGCGGCGAAGGAGGCCGCCGACGCCGCCAGCCGCGCGAAGTCGCAGTTTCTCGCCAGCATGAGTCACGAGCTGCGGACGCCGCTCAACGGCATCCTCGGCTACACGCAGATCCTCCAGCGCGACCAGGGCCTGGACGAGCGCCAGCGCGGCGGCGTCGGGATCATCCAGCAGTCGGCCGAGCACCTGCTGGCCCTGATCAACGACGTGCTCGACGTGGCGCGCATCGAGGCGCACCGGCTCGAGCTGTACCCGGTCGACTTCGACCTGCCCGAGTTCGCCAAGAGCGTCGGCGACTTCTTCCTCCCGCGCGCGTGGGAGAAGAACCTGCACCTCGAGACCGCCATCGCGCCCAACCTGCCCCGGCACGTGCGCGGCGACGTGCAGCGGTTGCGGCAGGTGTGCTACAACCTCCTCGGCAACGCCGTGAAGTTCACCCAGCGCGGCAGCGTGATCTTCACCGTGGAGCGCGCAGGCGACCACGTGCGGTTTTCCGTGAGCGACACGGGCCCCGGCATCTCGCCCGAGGACCAGGCGCGGCTGTTCGAGCCGTTCGCCCAGATCGGCGACCACCACCTGCACGCCAAGGGCACCGGCCTCGGTCTCAACGTCAGCCGCGGGATCGTCGAACAGATGGGCGGGCGGCTGCGGATCGAGAGCCGCGCCGGCTGGGGCAGCCGCTTCTGGTTCGAGGTGCCGCTGCCGGCTTCGGCGCGCGAGATGCCGCCGCCGGCGACGACGCCGCGCCGCATCACCGGCTACACCGGCCCGCGCCGGCGCGTGCTCGTGGCGGACGACCACCCGGCGAACCGCCGCCTCCTGGTGGATCTGCTGCAGCCGCTCGGCTTCGAGGTGGCCACCGCGGCCGATGGCCGCGCCGCGGTCGAACTCGCCACGGCCGCGCCTCCGGATCTCGTGCTGCTCGACCTCCGGATGCCGCGGCTCGACGGCTTTGCGGCGGCCCGGGCGATCCGCGCGGCGTTTCCCGCGGGCGGGCCGCGCCTGGTCGGCGTGTCGGCGAGCGCGTTCGAACCCGACCGCCAGGCCTGCCTCGACGCCGGCTGCGCCGAGTTCCTCGCCAAGCCTTTCCGCGACGAGCAGCTGTTCGCCGTCATCGCGCGGCAGCTCGAATTGCGCTGGACGTACGCGGAATCCGCCGCGGGCGAGACCTCGTCGCCGTTTCCCGTGGTGGTCCAT
>CAYMSE010000229.1:0-2830 GCA_964392935.1 uncultured Oleiharenicola sp. | reverse complement strand
GCCGCCGGCCTCCAGCCTCGCGCACACGCATTTGCCGACGTCGGTGCGCGACACGTCACCGATCCGATCCGTGCGAGGCCAGCAAACGGCGCGCCGCCTGCAATTGCGCCTCGAGCGCTGAGATGCGCGCGTCCTTGGCCGCGACAAGTGCGGCAATGTCCGGGGCGTCGAACCGTTGCGGAATATGCTGCGGACAGTTGGCGTCCCACGCTGAAACCGCAAATAGGATCGCTTGCTCCGGTCTCGCCTTGTAGTTCGCGGGCATGAGATGCTCGTTCAAGGCGGCATCGTCTTCGACAACGCGCGCCTCCCCCCAGATTTTGACGCGGCGGCGATGCGCATAATCGATCAGGAATAAGTGCGCCTTCGCGTTGTCGGCCAAATTTCCCTGCGAGATGTATTGCCGGTTCCCACGAAAATCGACGAAGCCGATGGTCTTGCGGTCAAGCACCTTGAGAAAGCCCGCAGGTCCGCCGCGATGTTGGATGTAGGGCTGTCCGTCGGCGTTCGCGGTCGCCAGGAAGACGCTGATCTGCGCTTCGATGAACGAGGCGAGGTCAGCGTCGATCGTGGTTCCCCACGGGCGGTCCTCCTCCATATGCGCGTACGCACGGCGCGACCCTTTACGCGTTTGAATGGCCTTCACACTCGGCGTGAAGGCGACGTCACTGGGATAGGCGCCAGCCTCCTTCATGGTCGTCCTCCGCTCTTGGGGCGCGGACTATCGTCCGCGCCCCCGCTCGTCGGGATGCCCTGCTCCGTCACGCCGTCGCGACGTCGGCGTCGTAGAATGTTTTGATGTTGGCGGCGATGTAGTCGAGATGGTCTTCGACCGCGAAATGCCCCGCATTCAAGCGATGCAGCTGCGCGTTCGGCAGATCGCGCAAGAAAGCTTCCCCGCCTTCGGGCGTAAAGAACACATCATCCTGGCCCCAGAAGATCAGCGTCTTGGGTTGACGATCGCGCAGAAATTTCTGCCAACGCGGATAGAGTTCGACGTTCGTGCGATAGTCGTAGAAGAGGTCGAGGTTGATGCGGACGGCATGCGGTCGCTGCATGAATCCGTAGTCGGATTCCCAGTTGTCCGGGCTGATGCGTTCAGGATTTGCCGCACCGTGCAAATAGATGCTCTTGATCGCGTCGTGCGTCAGAAACGCAGCCAGCGGCTGCTCGGTTTCTGGTGAGCGGTGCTTCCACAGTGCGCCGCGAAATCCATCCCACGCGGCGGTGAACCCTTCTTCGTACGCATTGGAGTTTTGGACGATGAGCCAGTCGAGTGCAGCGGGGTTGCGGCTGGCGATGCGGAAACCAATCGGCCCACCATAGTCCTGAACGAACAACCCGTATCGCGTGAACCCTTTTGCGGCGAGAAACTTCTCCATGGTCAGGGCGATGGCGTCGAACGTGTAGGCGTATTTCGCTGGATCGGGAGAGTCGCTGGCGCCAAAGCCCTGATAGTCCGGCGCGATGACGTGAAACCGGTCGGCCAGCGCCGGCACGAGGTTGCGGTACTGGTGTGAAGACGCCGGAAAGCCGTGCAGCAGCACGATCTTGGGTCGCGCGGGATCGCCGGCCTCGCGATAAGCGATGTTCAGCCCGTCGATGAGGACGCTGCCGAAGGTTACCGCATTCGCGGATTGGGCGGGCGCCGCCATCGAGGCTGCGCGCGCGGGATTCGTGATTGTGTCGGGCATGAACTTCATCCTTCCGGGATCGGGCTCGATCAGCCCACACCCAGAAGCTAGTGGTTCCATTTTTCGGCAGAAGCCTCTATTTTGTGGACCATAATTCCCATTTTTCGGGAGCTTTTATGGACCGTCTCGAGGCGATGACGACCCTGCTGGCCGCCGTCGAGGCGGGAAGCCTTTCTGGCGCGTCACGGCTGCTGGGCGCGCCCTTGTCCACCGTCAGCCGCAGAGTGGCTGACCTGGAGGCGCACCTGAGGACACGCCTGGTCACGCGCGGCAGCCGGCGCCTCATTTTGACGGATGCCGGGCGCGATTACGTCGCCGCGTGTCAGCGGATCCTGGCCGACATCGAAGAAGCCGAGCAGACCGCCATCGGCGAATACCGGTCGCCGCGCGGCGATCTGACGATAACCGCGCCCGTTGCGTTCGGCCGCATTCATGTCCTTCCGATCCTCGCCGCCTTCATCAAAGCGTATCCCGAGATCGATGTCCGCCTCACGTTGGCGGATCGCGTCTTCAATCTCATTGAAGAACACGTCGACGTCGCCCTTCGCATTGGCGACCTGCCCGAAAGCAGCCTCGTCGCGACCCGCCTGGGCTCGATCCGCCTCATCACCTGTGCAAGCGCTGAATATTTCGCTGCCCGAGGTCTTCCAGAAAGCCCGGAGCAGCTCGCCGCCCATGACTGCATCACGTTCGAAGGCGCAACGCTTTCCAAGACATGGACATTCCAATCCGGGAAACGCGAGCTTGCCGTGCCAATACGGTCGCGGCTTGTCGTCAACACTGCTGAGGCCGCGGTCGACGCCGCGATCGCCTCGATCGGCGTCACTCGCGTTCTTTCCTATCAGGCCGCCGCCGCGATCGGCGCTGGGACGCTGGTCGTGGCTCTGCACAAATTCGAACCGCCATCCATACCGGTCAGCCTGGTTCAAACCGGGCGATCACTGTTGCCAGTCAAGGTGCGCGCATTCCTCGACTTTGCCGCGCCACGCCTGAAGGCGGCGCTGCGCGAGCAAGCACGGGCATAGTTTGTCGCGCCAACTCCACCTTCACATGTTCGGCAGGCGCGTGAACACAGCGAAGACCCGTCATCCCAGCCGGTAGCCGAATCCCGGCTCGGCCACGAGCAACGTCGGATG
>CAYMSE010000228.1:0-2645 GCA_964392935.1 uncultured Oleiharenicola sp. | reverse complement strand
TCGAGCGCGTCGCCAGGCGCAGCCGCCCGCCCTCAATCAGCGCCACGCGGTCTGCCAGTCGCTCCACCTCCTCGATGTCGTGCGAAGAGATCAGCACGGTGGACTCACCCTGCTTCACCGCCGCCAACAGCCCCTGGGTGACGTCGTCGCGCACCACCGGATCGAGTCCGCTGAACGGCTCGTCGAGCACGAGCAGCGCCGGCCGGTAGGCCAGCGACGACAGCAGGGCCACCTTCATCCGCGTGCCGCGCGACAATTCCCGGATCGGTCGGTCGGTGGGAACGTCGAAGCGGTCCAGGAGCGTCTGCTCCAGCGCGGCATCCCAAGTCGGATAGAGCGGACGGCAGAAATCGAGCAGAGCACGGACGGTCATCCAGTCCGGGAGCTTCTGCCCTTCGGAAACATAGCCGAGCCGGGCGAATTCGGCCACCCCGAGTCGCGTGGAGTCCACGCCCAGCACCGTCGCGCGGCCCGCGCTCGGTCGCAGCAGGTTCACCAGCGTCTTCAGGGTTGTGGTCTTGCCCGCCCCGTTGGCCCCGAGCAGCGCGAAGAAGCTGCCGGCCGGCACCGCGAGGTTCAGGCCGTGGATGACCTCGCGGCTCCACGGCGTGCCCGCGGCAAGGCCATCCCGCTCCCAGGTGGTCCAGTAGCGCTGCTTGAGTTCGTGGGTTTCGATGATGTTCATGGGGACGACGGGGGTGAGAGGGGCGCAGCGCGCTGGACCCGGGCCGGGCAAAGTGGGAATGCGAATCCCGATCGCTCGGAATTCTCCAAGTCCCCTTCGCGCTTCCCGTGTCCCCCGCGTTGAAATTCGGTGATCAAGACTTCCTCCCGCCGAGGCGTTTCCAGTGCGCCGCGAGGTCCGTCTGCACCTCATCCAGTTCCAGGCCGAGCTTCTTCGCCTCGACCACGACGCGCTCGAGCTCGTCCCCGAGCAAAGCGGCCTTGGCGGCGCGGCCGGCGGCGGCCGGCTCAGCCACCACGCTGCCGACCGCCGGCGTGGTCACCAGCACGCCCTCGGACACGAGCGTGGCGCTGATCTTGTGCGCGGTGTTCGGGTTGATCCGGAGCTCCTGGCTCAGCACCCGCACCGAGGGAAACGGCGTGCCGGGCTGCAGGCGGCCGGCCACGACCGCCTTCTTCACCGCGAAGAGCACCTGCTCGGTGATCGGCAGGCCGGGCTTGAGATCGATCGAGAACGGGAGCACGCCGTCCTAGTTGCACTAGTACAGCTAGGACGGCAAGGAAAATCTTGGACCGGCGCGTGCACCGGGAAACATTCAACATTCAACGCTCAACTTCCAACGTCCAGCCGGGCCATGTCGCCATCCCCCAAGCAGTCCATCAGACTGCTTGTTGGCCGCCCGCCTTGCGCGAGCACCCGGACGATATCCTGGGACGTTCAACGTTGAAGGTTGAACGTTGGAAGTTGGAGGGCTCCGCCGCCCCTCCGCCTCAGCCCGCCTCGGCCTCGCCGAGCAGGTTGGCGAACAGCATCTTGCCGCCGCCGCTGGGGAGCACGCCGATGATCTCGGCGGTGACCCGCTTGCCGACGAAGGCACGGCCGTTGTTGACGACCACCATCGAGCCGTCGGGCAGATAACCGAGGGCCTGGCCCTCTTCCTTGCCCGCCTTCACGAGGTCCACGGCGATGCTTTCGCCGATGACCAGTTCCGGCTGCAGGGCGACCTCCAGCGCATGCAAATTCAGCCACGGCACGCCCTGGAAGCGGGCCATCGACGCCAGGTTGGTGTCGGTGGTCAGGAGCTTGGCGCGCATCGACTGCGCGAGAAAGACGAGCTTGGCCTCGAGGTCCTGCCGGCGCGCGACCTCGCTCTGGTGGATGCGGATGTCGAGGTGCTTGATGGCGCGCAGGTCGTTCAGGACCTGCAGGCCGCGGCGCCCGCGCGCCTGCTTCACCGGGTCGGGCGAATCGGCGATGGCCTGCAATTCGGTCAGCACAAAGCTCGGGATCACCAACGCCGCGCCGAGGAACTGCGTCTGGCAGACCTTGGCGATGCGCCCGTCGATCAACGCGCTCGTGTCCACGACCACGATCGGCACGTCGACCTCGTGCGGCACGAAGCGCACGTAGGGGATCACGAGGTTGAAATCGTCCTTGCCGCGGAGCGCGATGACGGTGCCGAGGTAGGTGCAGATGAGGAACAGCGCGAGCTGCACGAGGTAGATGATCGCCGGGTCGCCCTTGTTGAGCAGCGGCGAGCTGCCGATCAGCCACGACACCACCGCGCCGACGCCGAGGCCGAAAGTCAGCGCCGTCAGGCCGCGGAGCGAAAATCCCTTCAGCATGACGTCGACCAGCACCACGAGGATGCCGATCATCAGGCCGACCGCCATGGCGAGTCCGCGACGGTGGTCCCATTCCTCGACGGTGTAGCACACCAGCCAGCTGGCGACGATGCAGAGCGCGATGAAGAAGATCCGGATGGCGAGCAGCGTGCGATTCATGCGGCGGGCGTCAGGGGTGGCCGAATACTCCGCGGTTTTTCAACCACAGCAAGACAAAGGGCAGGATCACGAAGAAGATCATGACCCCGTAAAGAATCATTTGTGCCCGGTGGGCTTTCTTTTCTAGCTCGGGATCCGGCGCGCTCATTTTTCGCATCCGACCAATCCCCTCCCCC
>CAYMSE010000227.1:0-5613 GCA_964392935.1 uncultured Oleiharenicola sp. | reverse complement strand
TGATGCGCTGGGTCGAGGCGCGCTTCGCGGCATCGATCATGATCAGCAGCTCCATCAGGTGTTGGTTCGTCGGCGGGCAGGTCGACTGGATGATGAAGACGTCCGCGCCGCGGATGTTTTCGTTGATCTTCACGAACGACTCGCCGTCCGGGAAGCACGTCACCGTGGCCTCGCCGAGCGGGACGCCGATGCTCTTGCAGATTTCCTCTGCGAGCGCGCGATTCGATGAGCCGGAAAAGATCTTGAGCTTCGTGTCCCTCATGTGGCCGCTTGGTAGTGGAGAACGCCAGTAGCGGGAAGGACAAAAGCGCCGCGACCGCCTTCATTAGGTCCGTTGCGCGGACCCGCTGCCGCGCGCCGGGCGGCGATCCGGCTCAGCCGAGTCCGCGCCGCCAGGCCTCCATGGCCTCGACGCGCTTGAAGAGGTCGGGCAGGCGCTGGTGCAGCACCTGGAGGCGGCGCTCGAGCATGTACGGGATGGCGGGCGTGCCGTTGAGATAGACCCCCGGGTCGACGTCGAAGGCGATGCCGGTCTGCCCGCCCGCCTTGGCGCCCTTGCCGATCGTGATGTGTCCGCCCACCCCGACCTGGCCGCCCAACACGACGTAGTCCTCGATCGTGGTGCTGCCGGAGATGCCAACCTGGGAGCACAGGATGCAGTGCTTCCCGATGACCACGTTGTGCGCGACCTGGACCAGGTTGTCGATCTTGGTCCCCTCGCCCACCACCGTGCGGCTGAAGCGGGCGCGATCGAGCGTCGAGTTCGCGCCGATCTCGACGTCGTCCTCGATCACCACCGTGCCGACCTGCGGCACCTTTTCGTGGCGGCCGTGGACGAACTCATAGCCGAAGCCGTCCGAGCCCACGACGACCCCCGGCTGGAGGCGCACGCGCTGGCCGAGCACGCAGGCGGCGGCCAGGACCACCCCGGGCATGACAAAGCAATCGGCGCCGATCACGGCCTCGCGGCCGACGAAGACCGAGGCCTGCAGCACGCTGCGCGGGCCGACCTGCGCCCCGTCCTCGACGACGCACAGAGGGCCGACGTGGGCGGTGGCATCGATCCGGGCGGTGGCGGCCACGACGGCGGACGGGTGGATGCCCGGCGCGGGCTTGGGCCAGAGGGATTGCTCAATGCGGGCGCACACGCGCGCCAGGGCGGCGGACGGGTTGTCCACGTGGATGAAGACCTGGTCGGGCCCCGGTTCACCCGGATAGTCGAGCGGGAGCAGGAGCGCCGTGGCGCCGCTCGCCGGCACCTGGGCGCGGTACTTCGGGTTGCCGAGGAAGGAAAGGTCGCCCGGGCGGGCCTTGTCGAGCGAGGCGATGTCGGTGATCACCCGGGTGGTCGAGCCGGCGACGCGCCGGGCTCCGGTGATGGCGGCGATGTCCGCGGGGGTGTAGGCGACCTGCATGTTGGCGAGGGGCGGCCCGGCCGGCGCTAGTCCGCCCGGGAGTCGGGCGGCACCGGGTCGGCGGACCGAAGGTGGGCGGGAGACCGGGGCCGGGGCACAAAAAAGCCCTGTTCGGAGGAACAGGGCTTGGCAAGATAACTTGTTATTTCTTGGGCTCGGGCGCGGGCGTCGCGGGCTTGGGCGAGATGTTCGGGACCGTGAACGTGCTGCCGGAATCGGCGGGCTTGGCGGGTGCGGCGGCCGGGGCCGGGCGGTCCTTGTTCACTTCCTTGATCACGTCGTCGGTGATGTCGTAGGCCGGGTCGGCGTAGATGACGGCGGAGATGCCGAAGAGCGTCGGGCCGGACTTGTCGATGACGAGCGTGGCACCCTGCTTGCGCGCGAGGTCGGCGACGGTCTTGCCGATTTCCTCGAGGAGCAGGTCGCGGTGGGTCTTGATGCGCTGCTGCAGCGAGCGCTGCGTGTTCTGGACGAAGTTCTGGAGGTCGGCCTGCTTGCGCTGGATCTCCTCGCCCTTCTTCTGGGCGTCGGCCTCGGCCTTGCTGCGGGCCTCGGCGGTGAGCAGCGTGTTCTTCGACTGCTCGACCAGCTCCTTGTACTCGTCGACGAGGGTCTGGCCCTGCTTGCGGATCTCCTCGGTCTGCTCCTGCGCCTTCTGCTCGGCGTCGCGGAACTTCACGTTGGCTTCCTCGGATTTCCAGTGGTTGTCGAAGACCTTGGCCATGTCGACCACGATCAGCTTCACGGCCGGCTGTGCGCGCAGGCTCGTGGCGCCGACCGCGAGGGCGGCCAGGATCATAACGGTGCGGATCATCTTGTTCATAATGGATGGGGTGAGGTGAAGGATCAGAAGCGGGTGCCGAAGGAGAAGTTGAACTGGTTGCCCTTCTTGTTGAACTTGTCCGAGGTGAGCGGGATGCCGAGGTCGAGGCTCAGCGGGGCGCCGGCCACCTCGAGGCGGAGGCCGATGCCGAAGTTGTCGTTGTAGTCCGACGGATTGAAGTCGTACGCATCGGAGTTGACGAAGCCGGCGTCGTAGAAGATCGCCATGCGCACGGGCTTCACGATATCGAACGAGTACTCGAGGCTGAAGAAGCCGTAGGTCTTGCCGCCGAGCGGCTCGCCCGTGGGATCCTTCGGGCCGACGTCGCGGAACTCGAAGCCGCGCAGGTCGTGCGGCCCGCCGAGGAAGAACCGGTCGTAGAACGGCACCCCGGGCGTGTAGGTGTAGGGCACGGTGAAGGTCGCGCCGGTAGTCGAGTCCACCGAGGTGATGACGCGGGTGATCGGCTTGTTGCTGTCGCCGAAGCTTTCCGTGACGCCGGTGCGACCGATGATCGAGAGCACCTGCTCCTGGAATTCCGCCAGCGGGAAGAACTTCGAGCCGCGGAACTCGAGCTGGTAGTAGTTGTTGTCGCCGCCGAGCGGGCCGCCCGCGACGCTGAGACCGAGCGACGCGTAGTGGCCGCGGGTCGTGTTGATGATCTTGTCGCGCGTGTCCTGGGTGAAGATCAGGCCGACCTTGGAGGTGATGGTCTTGCCGGAGAGCAGGAGGATGGAGATCGGCGCGGAGGACGAGACGTTGGCGATGTCGACCGACTCGTAGGTGTAGGAGACCTGCGACTCCAGCCAGTTGAAGAGGCGCTTGCGCATGTAGACCTGGGCGCCGGTGCGGATTTCCTCGTAGTAGCTGCTGTTGTAGTCGGAGGTCGTGCGGTACACCTGGAAACCGAGCGCGAGCTCGCGCTCGAGGAAGTACGGTTCCTCGAAGTTCAGCATCACCTCGCTCGACTGGGAGCCGATCTGGAAGCGGAGGCGGAACTTCTGGCCGTCGCCCTGGAAGAACGAGCGGCGGTTGAAGAGGTCGAAGTTGGACTGGGTGACCTCGGCGAACAGCACGGCCTTTTCCAGCGAGCTGAAGCCCGCGCCGAAGGTGAGGTTGCCCGTGCGCGCCTCCTTGACGGAGACCTTCAGGGTGCGCCGGCCGGGGATGTTGGTCGACTCGTCGGTGACGTTGACCGGGTCCTCGAAGAAGCGCGTGTTCTCGAGGCGCAGCTTGCTGATCTTCATGCGCACGCTGTCGATCACGTCGCCGGTGGCGAGCACGAGCTCGCGGAGGATGACGGTGCTCTTGGTCTTGGTGTTGCCCTCGATGCGGATCGACTCCACCTGCATCTTCTCGCCCTCGGTGATCTGGTACTCGAGATCGATGTTGCCGGTGACGAGGTTGGGCTTGCGCACGATGCGCACGCGCGTCTCGGGCGAGAGGTAGCCGGCCCGGCCGTAGAAGTCCTCGATCGTCTCCTGGTCCTTGTCGACCTTGGACGGCGTGAACACCATGCCCTTGCGCTGCTTCGGCACGAGGCGCAGCAGGTTGGAGGGATAGAGCTTGTTGCCGGTGAAGGAGATTTCGCCGACGCGGTAGAGGCGGCCCTCGTTCACGCGGATCGTGATGACGAGCTTGTCGGCCTTGGGATAGTCGAACGTGACCTTGTCGTCGGCGATCTCGACGTCGAGGTAGCCCTGCTCCTTGTAGTAGTCGCGGAGCTTGCCCAAGTCCTCGTCGAAGACGTCGTCCTTGAGGCGGCCGGTGTCCATCAGCCACGAGATCCAGCTCCACTTCTTCGTGTCCATCTCCTTGCGGAGCCGGCGGGCCTTGATGTGGTCATTGCCGATGAAGTTGACCGCGGCGATCTTCACGCGCGGGCCCTCGCGGATCTTGAAGGTGATGGTGGCGAAGCCGGTCGACCGGTTGCGGTCGATGTTGTAGGTCACCTGCGCCTGGTTGTAACCGCGCTTCTGGTAGTACTCGTAGATCTTCTGGTTGTCTTCCTTGATCTGGCGCTCGTCGAGCGGGCCGTTGGCCACGGTCTTGATCTCCTTCGCGAGCCGGCGGCCCTTGAACGCCTTGTTGCCCTCGTAGTTGACCGTGAGGATGCGGAACTTCGGGGTGACCTCGATCACCAGGTTGACGACGTTGTTCGGCAGCTGCTCGCGCTTGACCTCGATGAATTCGAAGATGCCTGTCCGGTACAGCGAGCGGATGTCACGGTCGATCAGCGCCTCATCGAGATCGGTGTCCTCGCGCAGCGACATGTTGGCGCGAACGATCTGCTCGCTCACGTTCGCCATGCCGACGAACTTGATCGTGATCTTCCCGATGTGCTGCGGGGCGGGCTCCTGTTCCGCCGCGGAGGGCGCCGGGCGGCTGAGCTCGTTCTGGGCGACCAGACCGACCCCCGTCGTGAGGAAAATCAGGCCCGCCAAGGCCAGCTGAAACAGGTTACGGGGTGAAGTTTTCAAAGCGCGTAATTTCTTGAAGGAAAGTCAGTTTCAAATCACCTACCGGTCCGTTGCGTTGCTTGGCAACGATTAAATCCGCGGCGCCGGCGGCGGTCTGGAATTTTTCGTCGGCGTCCTTCGGACGGGAGAGCATGAGTACTACGTCGGCATCTTGCTCGATCGATCCGGATTCGCGCAGATCCGACAGCCGGGGGGTGCGGTTCTCCTTCTCAGACGAGCGGTTGAGCTGGCTTAGGACTAGGACCGGCAGGTCTAGTTCCTTCGCCATGGCCTTTAATCCGCGCGACACTTCCGCCACCTGCTGTTCGCGCGGCGCGCGGGGGTCCGTGCCGCTAACGAGCTGCAAATAGTCGACGATCACCATGCCCAGTTTCTTGCGGGCGTAGATGCGGCGGGCCTTCGCGCGCATTTCCATGATCGTGAGGTTGCTCGAGTCGTCGATGAGGATGGGGGCCTTCTTGAATTCCTCGGCCGCCTGGCCGAGCGAGTTGACCTCGCGGCCGTCGCGGCCGACCAGGCCGTCGCGCAGGAGCTTCATGTTCACGCGCGAGCGCGCGCACAGCATGCGCAGCGCGAGCTGGGACGAGCTCATTTCCAGCGAGAACACGAGCACGGGCACCGGGTCGCCCTTCTTCGGCATGGCGGCCGCCTCGGCGATGTTCAACGCGAACGACGTCTTGCCCATCGAGGGGCGCGCCGCGATCACGATCATTTCCTGGCGCTGGAAACCGAAGGTCATCGCGTCGAGGTCCTTGAAGCCCGACGTCACGCCCGTGAGCTCGCCCTTCTTCATGAGCAGCTTGGCGATGACCGTGTTGGCCTCCTTCACGGCGTCCTTGATCTCCTGCGCGCTGTCGCTGACACGGTCCTGCGTGACCTTGAAGAGGTCCTGCTC
>CAYMSE010000226.1:0-3451 GCA_964392935.1 uncultured Oleiharenicola sp. | reverse complement strand
TGCTGCCCTGGGGCATGACCTACCGCCTCGGCACCACGATCATCCAGGTCACGCACTCCGCCGAGAACGCCACGTACGGTTCGCGCATCATCCGGCTGGCGGACGGCCTGATGGTGAACTGAAGCGGCAAAGGATCCGAGACCTTCGGCATCGTGGTCTACGCAGCCGCGAACGCCGACGAGGCCAGGGCCTTCGCCGAAAGCGACCCGGCGGTGACCGGTGGCGTGATGAAAGTGGACGTTCACCCGTTCGCCCTCGTGCGGGACCGCTCCAAGGTCGCGCGCTGAGTATTCCCAATATCGGGATTTCCCAATCCCGAGCGCGGCGAAACGGGCCCAATCGAAGGAACGTCGATTTGTTGCAACCCACTGCTTTTCAGTGGCCTGCAATTAGAAACTCCGGTGGCACGCAGGTTGCAAAGTGGGTGATACCTACTTGCCGATGTTCACACCCCGTCGCCTCCTTTCCGCCCTGTTTCTGTCGCTCGCGCCGCTCTGCTTCGCAGCCGAAGGCACGCCCGCGCCTTCCGGCGAGGTGCTCACGTTGAACGACGCGATTCAGCACGCCTTGGCGAAGAACTACTCGATCCAGATCCGCGGCTACGACGCCTCCATCGCCGCCGCCGGCGTCACCGAGTCGCTCGGCAAGTTCGACCCGGTCCTCAGCGGCTCCTACAACCATGAGGAAAACCGCAACCCGCTGCTGACCTTCTCCGCCCCGGGCGTCCGCGACGAGACGCGCGACGAGACCGACACGTACGACTTCAGCGCGCGCGGCCTGCTGCCCTGGGGCATGACCTACCGCCTCGGCACCACGACCACCAACGCCCGCGGCACGTTCAACGGTTACGCCGACAACTTCGATTCCTTCGCCGGCGTGTCGGCCACGCAGCCGCTCCTGCGCGACTTCGGTTTCGGCGCGACGCTCGCCTCCATCCGCATCGCCCGCACGAACCGCCACATCAGCGAATGGCAGTTCCGCCAGTCCGTGATCGACGTCGTCACCCAGGTCATCCGCGCCTACCACGACCTCAACTTCGCCAACGCCTACCTCCGCAGCGCCCGCCGTTCCCGCGACCTCGCCGCCAGCCTCGTCGCCGAGAACGAGAAGCGCTTCAAGGTCGGCAGCATGTCCGAGTACGACGTCACCTCCGCCCGCGCCCGCCTCGCCAGCCGCGAGGAAAACGTGCTGCTCGCCGGCCGCCAGGTGCTCGATGCCGAGAACTACCTCAAGCAGCTGATTTCCGACGACCGCACGACCGGCCTGCTCGACCGGCACTTCGTCATCGAGGCGCCCGCGCCGCCGCCGGTGGTCGTGGCGGACGCCGCCGCCGACTTCCGGATCGCCCTCGACAAGCGCCCCGACTACCAGCAGGCGAAGCTCGTCGCCAAGCGCACCAGCATCAACGCGCGCCAGCAGCTCAACCAGCTGCTCCCCCGCCTCGATCTCGTCGGCAGCTACGGCTACAACGGCCTCGACACCGACCGCGCCGCGAGCCGCCGCCAAGTGCAGGACCGCGACTACCGCAGCTACAGCTGGGGCGTCGTCGCCTCCGTGCCGCTGACCTTCACCACGGAGCGCGGACGCTACCGCGCGGCGAAACTGCAGCAGCGACAGGCCGAGACCCAGCTGGAGCAGGTCGAGCAGAACATCGTCGTCCTCGTCGGCAACGCCGCCGGGCAGATCGAGACCACCCAGAAGCGCATCGAGGCCGACCGCCGCGCCCGCGAGCTCGCCCAGGCCACGCTCAACGCCGAGGAAAAGCGCCTGCGCGCGGGCCAGAGCAACACCTTCTTCGTCGCCCAGCAGCAGGAGATCCTCACCTTCGCGGAAATCCAGGAGGCCAACGCCCTGTCCGACTACGCGAAGGCCCTCGCCGAGTACGACCGCCAGCTCGGCGTGACGCTCGAGAAGCTGAACATCGCGATCGACCCGCCGAAGTGACGGCCCTCGACGGGCCGAGCGGGGGATCGCGCGCTCAATGCGCGGCGACAATCCTTTCCATGGGTCCTATAGGCCAGGAAGCCTTCACCCGCCCACGCCGGTCCCCGGGTTGTCCGCCGACCACTTGAACACCAGCACCGACAAACCGGGCAGGGTGAGGCTGAGCGACTGCTCGAATCCGTCCGCCAGCGCGGTCGATGCCTGGCGCCCGCCGTGGTTGCCGAAGCCGGCACCGCCGTAGTAGCTCGAGTTTGTATTCAGCACCTCGCGCCAATAGCCGCGCTGCGGCACGCCGACGACATAGCGCGTGCGGGTCAGCGGGGTGAAGTTGCCAATCACGAGGTAGAAGGTGCGCCCGTCCGCCGCCTGCCGCAGGAAGCTGATGATGCTGTGGTCGCCGTCGGTGCAGTTGACCCAGCGGAACGACTCCGGGCGGAAATCGTTCGCGCTCAGCACGGGCTCGCCGACGTACAGCCGGTTGAGGTCGCGCACGAGCGAGCGCAGCCCCTCGTGCTCGGGCTGCCGCAGCAGCTCCCACTCGAGGCCGGAGTCGTAGTTCCACTCGGAGCGCTGGCCGAACTCGCCGCCCATGAAGAGGAGCTTCTTGCCCGGATACATCCAGATGAAGCCATAGAGCGCGCGCAGGTTGGCGGCCTTGTCCGCGATCGTGCCGGCGCCCATCTTGCCCAGCATCGACGCCTTCAGGTGCACGACCTCGTCGTGCGAGTACACCGAGATGAAGTTCTCGGAGTACTGGTAGATCATGCCGAAGGTCAGCTTGTCGTGCGCCCACTTGCGGTGGATGGAGTCCTTCTGGAAGTAGAGCAGCGTGTCGTGCATCATGCCCATGTTCCACTTGTAGTCGAAGCCGAGGCCGCCCTCGTTCGTCGGGTGGCTGACCTTGGCGAAGGCCGTGGACTCCTCGGCAACGGTGATGACGCCGGGATAATAGTGGTGCACGAGGTCGTTGACCTGCCGCAGGAAGGAGATGGCCTCGAGGTTCTCGCGGCCGCCGTAGCGGTTGGGGATCCACTCGCCCTCCTTGCGGGAGTAGTCGAGGTAGAGCATCGACGCCACCGCGTCCACGCGCAGGCCGTCGATGTGGTAGCGGTCGAGCCACGACAGCGCGCTGGCCACGAGGACGCAGCGCACCTCGTGCCGGCCGTAGTTGAAGATGAGCGTGCCCCAGTCCTGGTGCGCGCCCTGCCGCGGGTCGGAGTGCTCGTAGAGGTGCGAGCCGTCGAACTCGGCCAGCGCGAAGGCGTCGCGCGGGAAGTGCGCGGGCACCCAGTCCACGATCACGCCGATGCCGCGCTGATGCAGGTGGTCCACGAAGAACGAGAAGTCCTCGGGCGTGCCCCAGCGGTGCGTCGGGGCGAAGTAACCCGTCACTTGGTAGCCCCACGAGCCCGGGAACGGGAACTCGGCCACCGGCATCACCTCGATGTGCGTGAAGCCCATCTCGACGACGTAATCCGCCAGCAGTGGCGCCAGCTCGCGGTTGGTG
>CAYMSE010000225.1:0-7226 GCA_964392935.1 uncultured Oleiharenicola sp. | reverse complement strand
CACGGCTGGCCGTATTGCTTGCCCATGTACGTCATGCCGCCGCCGAGCTCGAGGCCCTTGACCGTGCCTTCGAGGAACGAGTACGTGCCCCAGAAGTTGTAGATCTCGGTGGGGAGCTTCGGCGTGATCGTCGCGACGGCGGTCGAGTTGAGCAGGTTCTGCGCGTCCGTCAGCTGCTGCTTGAGCAGGAGGGCGTCCGGGGAGGAACCGTTGGCCACGGCGCTCCAGTCGGCGAGGTGCTGGGCGAAGTAGATGCGGCCGTAGGGGCCGTTGTTCTGCTTCTCGCCCTTCGGCTTCGAGTAGTGGACCTGCAGGCGGATGTTCGGCGTCGGGTTGGCGACGAGCTCGATTTCCGTGCCGTGGTACTTCACGTCGTAGGTGTCGACGTAGTTCATCGCGGCCTTCAGGCTGCCGGGTGAACCCGAGACGATGCCGGCGGGACCGATGTCGGTCTTGGTGCCGCCCGCCTTGAAGTACTGGTCCCAGATGCCCTGGAAGCCGGGGCTGTCGCCGCCGATGACGTCGGTCGACTTCGTGGTGTAGAAGTTCACCGAGCCATAGTACTTGTGGTCCTTGGTCGAGATGCGCAGGCCGATGTCGCGGCCCTTGCCGAACGAGGGGCCGAACACCTTGCCGGTCACGCTGGGGGCGAGGCCGCCGGCGGCCGGCTGGAAGTTGCTCGACATGTTGGCGACGATGCCGAGCCAGTCGGTGACGTAGCCCACCACGCCGGCGGAGTACGTGTTGCCGGCGTCGTCGGCGACGGTCTCGGTGTTGCCCGTGCCGCGGATGCCGATCTTGGAGTTCTTGTAGTCGTCGCGGCGGGCGCCGAGCGAGATGTTCACGCGGTCGTTCCACAGGCGGCTCTGGGAGAAGAGGCCGCCGTAGTTGATCTTCTGGGTCGAATTGAAGTCGTACCAGTTGAACAGGTGGGGACCGTAGAAGAAGTCGCCGCCTTCCGGGATGTTCCAGGAGGCCTGCGGGTCATCCCAATAGATGCGGCCCCAGACCATGGCCTCGGTCCAGTTGGCGTTGTACGCCGGGCGGTAGAACAGCTGGTACTGGCGCGCGTCGTAGTCCGTGACCTGGTGGCCGGCGGAGAGCGAGAGCGACTGGTTCAGCGGCACGTTCCACAGCGTGGTGTCGAAGTGGTACGTGTACTGGCCGCGGATCTCGTTGACCCGGTGGTTCTGCGTCTGCTTGTCGAGGAACGAGTCCGAGTAGATCTTGCCGTAGTTCGGGTTGGTCTGGCCGCTGGGGAGCTGCTTGTTGAGGTCGTAGGCCGCGCCCTGGCCGGAGCCGCCGCCGGCGCCCTCGAAGTTCTTCGACTTCGCGGTGTCGTCGTACTTGTAGCCCTGGATCTGCAGTTCGCTGCGGTCGGTGAACCGGTGCTCGAAGCTCACGCTCATCGCGAGGGACTTGGCCTCCAGCACGCTGTCCGGCGAGGAGACGGCGAACTCGCGCGACGGGAGGGCCGGGATGACCTTGCCGCTCTGGCCGTCGGTGAAGCTGTCCGGGCGCAGGAACGCGCCGTTGTAGAAGTCGCCGGTGCCGGCGCTGCGGAGGCCGTGCGCCCAGTTCATCATGCCCTGGCCGGGGACGTAGACGCGGTAGTTGTTCGGGCCGCCCCACGCGTCCATGTACTTGACGCCGGGAGCGCCGGGCGTGTTGACGGGATTGTCGCCCGCGCCCGCGATGGTCGCGCCCCAGGTGGCGGCGTTGGTGGAGCCGTTCCAGAGCGAGAGGCCGTCCTGCACGGCGGAGGCGTAGACGTTGCGCTTCTGGTCCCAGCCCTCGACGCCGAAGCGGACCTGGGTGCTGTCGGAGAACTTGTAGGTCAGGCCCCAGTCGAAGGCCTTGCGCTTGTCGAAGTCGCCATCGCGCCAGCCGCGCTGGTCGGCGAGGAGGAGGTTGGCGCGGGAGGAGACGTTGTCGCGGACGGCGTTGACGTCGATGGTGCCGCGGTAGCCGCCCCAGCTCGTGGTCTGGAGGGAGACGTCGGAGAACGTCTTGTCGAAGCGCGGGGACTTCGTGTACGTGGTGAGGCTGCCGCCGATGTCGCCGATGCCGAACAGGATCGAGTTCGGGCCGCTGTTGATCTCGATGCGCTCGACGTTGTAGGTGTCGATCACCATGTACGTCGGGAAGTAATTCTTCGTCGGCGGATTGCCGCCCTGCACGTGGCCGTCGCCGCGGATGCTGATCGACCAGAAGTTGTGCGTGTCGCCGGCGGTGCCGCCCTCGTTGCCGGAGCGGAAGTTCGACGGGACGACGTTGAGCGACCAGCTGATGGCGCTCTGCAGGTCGGTGACGCCGGTGTCGGCGATGAATTCGCGCGTGAGCGCGGAGACCGCCGACGGGGTGATCCGCAGCGGGGTGTTTTGCCGGCCGCCGGCGAGCGAGTCGACGGCGACGTAGCCGTTGTCCCGCTCGACGTTCACCGTGAACGGGTCGAGGACGAACGGCTTTTCGTCGGCCGGAGGCGCCGACGTCTGAGCCATTAGCGTGGCCGACGAGGCCAGCGCCAACGCGACGATGTGTCTAGTGTATGTTTTCATAGTTGCTCGGGTGAGGAGCGGTTTATTTGGGGTTTTGGTTTCCGACCAAAGGGACGGTTCATTGCTTGCTGCCGGTGAGGGCGATGCCCTCGATGAAGTGGCGCTGGGCCACGAGGAAGAGCGCGACGATCGGCAGGATCACGAGCGTGCTGGCCGCCATCAGGTAGTGCCAGTCGGTCAGGGCGCTCTTCTGCTGCAGCGACATGAGCGCTAGTGCCAACGTGAAGTCCCGCTCGTTCGTGAGGTAGAGGAGCGGGCCGAGGAAGTCGTTCCAGGTGCCGAGGAAGGTGAAGAGCGCGACGACGATGAGCGCGGGCCGGCAGAGCGGGAGGATGATCTGCCAGAAGATCCGGAACTCGCCGCAGCCGTCGATGCGCGCGGCCTCGGAGAGCTCCTTCGGGATCGTGCGGAAGAACTGGCGGAGCAGGAAGACGTTGAAGGCGCCGGCGAAGAACGCCGTGATCCACAGCGGCCGCAGCGTGCCGACCCAGCCGAGCCAGCGGAACATCGCGTAGAGCGGCACCATCACGACCGGGAAGGGGATCATCATCGTGCCGAGCAGCACGCCGAACACGCGGTCGCGTCCGCGCCACTCGATCCGCGAGAAGCCGTAGGCCACCAGCGCGCTGGAGAGGACCATGCCGGTGACGTTGAGCAGGCACAGCAGCACGGTGTTGCCGAAGTAGCGCCAGAAGTCCTGCATTGCCGCCATGGCGTGCGGGAAGTTGTCCCAGCGCAGCGCGACGCGGCCCTCGATCGCCGCAACCGCCACGATGCGGCGCGCGCCGGTCGCGGCATCGATCACCTCGCGCCACGGCGCCTCGGGGGTGGCGGGGATCACGGCGCGGACCTCGACCGGGAGGCGGCGGCCGTCGCCCATGGTCCAGACCCCGTCGTGCACGTCGGCGGCGGGCAGCACGACCGGCGCGCCGGTGCCGCCGGCGACGGCCCAGACGCTGGGCGTGCTGATGAAGGCGCCGAGCTTCACCTCGCGGCGTTCGCCGGCCTCGGCCACGGTGTAGCGGCGCGGCAGCCATTGCGGCGGCTGGAGGGTGGTCTGTTCGATCGGCTTGAGCGCGGTGGAAAGCATCCACGCCAGCGGCAGCAGGAACACGGCGGCGCCGGCCAGGAGCGCGAGGTAGAGGAGGACCTTGGTCAGCGCGCGCATGTCATTCGCCCTGGTAGTGCACGAACCCGCGCGTGCTGCGCGACGCCAGCCAGGTGAGCCCGAGCGTCAGGAGGAACAGCACCCACGCCATGGCGCAGGCGTAGCCCATCTGGCGCGACTGGAACGCGTTCTCGTAGAGATAGACGGCGTAGAAGAGGACGGAGCGCCCGGGCCCGCCGTTGGTGAACATGATGAAGGCGGTCGCGAAGGTCTGCAGCGCGCCGATGACGCCGACGATCAGGTTGAAATAGATGACCGGCGAAATGGCCGGGAGCGTGACGTGCCAGAGCCGGCGCCAGGGCGACGCGCCGTCGATCATGGCGGCCTCGAGGAGGGTGCGCGGCACGCCCTGCAGCGCGGCGAGGAAGATCACGACGGTGTTGCCGCAGCCCCAGATCGCCATGAGCGCGAGGCCCGGCTTGGTCCAGACCGGCTCGTCGAGCCATTGCGGCGGGTGGTCGACGCCGAGGCCGATCAGCGCCTGGTTGATGAGGCCGTTGCGGGTGTTGAGCAGCCAGAGCCACACCGTCGCGCTCGCGATCGCCGGCACGAGCGACGGCAGGTAGTAGATGGCCCGGAAGATCCCGCGGCCGCGCACGGGCTGGTTCAGCAGGAGGGCGAGCGACAGGGCGAAGACGAGGCCGAGCGGCAGGGAGATGGCGCTGAACACGAGCGTGTTCCCGAGCGACTGCCAGTAGACGGAGTCCGTCGCCATGTCGCGGTAGTTGAGGAGGCCGACCCAGATCGGGCGCGACAGCACGTCGTAGTCGCAGAACGAGTAGTAGAGCGACGCGAGCACGGGGTAGACCGTGAAGGCCGTGAAGCCCAGCAGCCACGGGGAGATGAAGGCGAGGCCCGTCCCCAACCGGCGGCGGTCACCAGTGTTCATGGTCCCTCCATTCCGCGAGGCGCTCGGCCTGCACGAGGTCCCAGCGGCGCAGCACGCGGTCGTAGCGCCACTGGACGCGCTGCTGCACCTCGGCGAGCGCCTCCTCCGGCGTCTTGAGCAGGTAGCGCACGCTCATCGCGGCGACCTGCATCTCGATGTCGTAGTCGCGCCAGATCGCGAGGCGCGGCATGGTGCGCGCGTTGGGGCTGCGCGACAGCTCGACGAAGAACTTGATCGCCGGGTTGGGGTGGTGCGCGATGAAGTCCGGCGACACGTGGCGCAGCGCGGTGAACTTCCGCTGGCCGAGGGCGAGCTTCTCGGCCACGTCCTGCCGCTGCAGGTAGCGGATGAACGCGAACGCCTCGCGCGGGTGCTTCGCGCCCTTGGGGATGACGAGCATGTCGCTGATCACGACGGTCATCGGGGCGTCGTCGGCCACGCCCGCCACCGCCGGGAACGCAGTGATGCCCCACTCGATGTCGGGCGCGTAGTTCGCGATGAAGTTCGGGAGCCACGGGCCCTGGAGCACCATGGCGCTCGTGCCGGCGAGGAACGGGGTGCGCGCGCTCTGCGACTGGCCGAAGCTCGCGCCGAAGTTCTTCAGCTGGTCGATGCCGTACTCGGTGCTCGACTGGCGCAGCCAGCGGTAGGCGGCGAGGTTGCCGGCGTCGTCCGCCAGGATCCGGCGGTCGTCGAAATATTTCGCGCCGAAGAAAAAGCCCCAGCACGAGATGTTCATGCCGCCGAGGTCGCTCGGCATGTGGCCGAGCTGGACGATGGCGTAGCGGCCCGACGCGCGCTCGGCCGGGGTCATGTCGTCGAAGGCCAGCCGCACGCGCCGGCCGTTGCGCTCGAGCTCCACGCGGGTCAGGCGGCGGCTCATCGCCTCGAGCTCGGCGAAGGTGCGCGGCGGTTTCTCCGGGTCGAGGCCGGCCTCGCGGAAGAGGCGCTTGTTGTAGTAGAGCGCGACGCAGCCGGGCGTGCTCGGCAGGCCCCAGGTGAAGCCCTTGTAGCGGCCGAGCTCCCAGTAGGTGGGGACGTAGTGGTCGGGGCCGAGGCCGGCCTCCTGCAGCGCGGCGTCGAGCGGCAGGAGCGCGCCCTTCTCGGCGAAGTCGGGGATGTTGTACTCCCACAGGCCGGCGACGTCGGGCGGGTTGCCGCTCGAGGCCGCCAGCATGAGCTTCACGTCGATCGGGCTGATCGTCAGCAACCGCACCTCGATGCGGTCCTGCGAGCGGTTGAAATCGTTCACGACCGCGCGCACGGCGTCGGCCTCGAAGCCGGCCCACTTCTCCCAGTAGTCGATTACCACGCGCTCGGCCGCGGCGGCGCCCGACGCCACCGCCGCGAGGGCGAGTCCGGCCAGGAGACGGAAGGGGAGGCGCGGGGACATGTTCAGCGGAGCAGGACGCGACCGAGGCGGGAGACGCCGGCGCGCAGGGGCACGTAGGACCAGTTGAGTTTGACCGTGGCCTCCCACTCGCGGGTTCCCTCCGAGATCGCGGCGGCGGAGAGGCCGAAGTCGAGTCCGGGCCGCGGCGTGAGACCGAGGCTGGACCACGGGATGGTCGCATCGACCGTGTAGCCTTCGGGCGTTTCGGCCATGCGGGCGTCGGTGGGCCGGTGGTTGAACAACTCGCGCGCGCCGACGCCCAGCCGGTAGGTGAACTGGTAGTCCTGCGGGCCGGTCCAGATCAGCCCGTCGCCGGCGGGGTCGACATAGAGCTCGACCAGGCGGGTGCGCACGGCCGGGTACGTGTAGCCGGGGGGCGCGTCGTTGACCTCCGCGTGGAAGTACAACGCCTGCTCGTCCCAGGTCGTGGCGAAGCGGAATTGCAGCGGTGCGTCCCCGGGGCGGACGTCGGCGTTCGAGTCCATGAATTCGGGGCCGGCGACGGTCTGCCAGTCCCACTGGTCGCGCGGCAGGGCGGCGGACACGGCGATGGTCTGGCGGGCCGGCGGGAGCGGCTTCTCGCCGGAGAGCTCGCGCTGGGCGATGACCGAGGTGTTGGGGCCGAAGGCGGCCTCGGCGAATTCCGGGATGGCGGCGCGGGCGGCCTGCACGAGCGGGTCCCGCTGGAACGCGTGCCGGATGACGTCGTCGACGAGGACGTTGGCGGTGGTGATCAGGTAGGCGGCCGCGGCCTCGGGCGTGTCGGGCGGTGCGGCGGGTGCGGCGAAGGTTTCGCGCGGGAAGCAATCGAGTTGGAGGACGAGCAGCAGGGGCGAGGCCGGCAGCTCGGCGCCCGTGAGGCTGGCGTAGGCGAGCTGGGCCGCGGAGGCGCCGCTGAGGATCGAGCGTTCGTCGAGCCAGAGCCCGGGCAGGAGGGCGCCGGCGACGTCGACGGGCGCCAGCGTGTAGACCGAGCCCAGCGCGGCGGTCGTGCGGCGCAGGTCGGCCCAGGCGGCCGCGGGTTTCACGCCGGCGGCGATCTGCAGGAAGACGGCGAGGCGGGAGGCGGCGCCGAGTTCCGGCGCCGGGGGCGGCAGGCTGTTCCAGGCGATGGACTCGAGCAGGCGGGTCGCGTCGGCGGCGAGCGCGGGCACGGACTGGCGCAGCGTGATGAGGCCGGCGGCGAGTTGCGCGATCTCGCCGGCGCCGGGGGCGGCC
>CAYMSE010000224.1:0-12579 GCA_964392935.1 uncultured Oleiharenicola sp. | reverse complement strand
CGGTGCAAGCCGAGCCGGCTGCTTGCAAGCGCGGCGCGGCTGCGCTCAACTGCGCGCATGGTCAACCCGTTCGCGATCTCCTGGCTCTGGCGCGGCTTGCGGGGCAACAGCGTCACCTTCGCCCTGCTGTTCGCGTCCTTCGTCCTCGGGCTGTCGTTGTCGCACTACGTGAAGGTCGTGCTGGCGAAGCTCGGCGTGCACTGGCTCTACGTGCTGATCCTGCCCGTGCTGTTCTTCAGCTGGCTGGCCAAGCGTGAGGATCGGTTCGTGCCCGACGAGCGCCAGCGGAAGGTCTGGGCCCGCAGCCTCATCGCCGGCTCGCTGGCGCTGGCGCTGCTGATCGGGTGGCTGCGGGGATGAACGCGCTGCGGGCACGCTGGCGCCTGCTGGACGAGGCGCTCGGCACGCGTGCGGCCGGCGCGGCGCTGCTGCTCGTGCTCGCGGTCGCCTACGCGTGGCTCTACTGGCAGCATCCGCTGAATCCCGGGCGGACCGATCCGGCCGCGCGCGTGGGTTGGTGGAGCTGGGCGGACCAGTACAAGTACCTGCAATCGCTGCAGGCGCTCGCGGACGGCCGGGTGGCGCCCGACAACTACCATTATCCCCTCGGTTATCCGGCGCTCGGCGTGCCGTTCGTGCGCTGGCTGCCGGGGCATCCGTTTCTTGTGCCGGACCTGCTGCTCGTGCTCGGGGCCGCGTATTGCTGGTGGCACCTCGCCCGCCGGTGGCTGACGCCGAGCGTGGCGTTGCTGGTCGGCGGGGTGTTCTGCGTCACGCACCGCGCCTTGATCGAACTCACCATGGTCGTGCCCTGGAACACGGTGGCGACGCAGGGCCTGCTGCTGGCGGGGCTCGGGCTGACGCTGGCGCGGCGCGACGTGCGGGGCGTGGCGGGACTGGCCGCGCTGGCAGGCGCGGCGTGGTGGGTGCGGCCGATCGACGCGCTCGCTTTCGGCCCGCTGCTCGTCGGCGCGGTGCTGCGTTTGCCCGGTTGGGCGCGGCGGGGCGCGGCGGCCGCGACCGGGCTGGCGATCCTCGGTGCGGCGGTGGTCGGGATGGGCCTGCTCAACCGCGGGGTCTTCGGGACGTGGCGCTCGCCGTACGAGCAGGCGGCGTTCACGATGGTCGGGTTCTTCGACTACCCGCTCGGGATGAAACTGTATTGGACGTTCCTCGATGCGCGGCCGTTTTTCGGCGAGACCGACACGGCGCTGCTCTGGCGCTATCCGTGGCTGGTGCTGGCGGTGCCGGGACTGGTGTTTCTCGTCGCGCGCGAGGGCGCGGCGGGTTGCGCCGTGGTTGGGGCGATAGTGCTGAACTGGCTGCTCTACCTCGGCTACAACGATTTCTTCCCGTCCTCGTTCTATCGTTTCAGCCTCATTCATTACGTCGCTTGGAGTTTCCTGCCGCTGCTCGCGGTCGCGGCGGGTGCGGTCTGGGCGGGCTGGAAGTTGCGCAGCGTACAGGTGAGCGGTGCGGCCGCGCTGGCGCTATTGTTCGTCGCGGCCGGTTTGCGGCTCGAGGAGCGCCCGCTGCCGGGGGTGGCCGGCCCCGGAGTGGTGGAGGCACTGCCGTCGGTGCGCCCCCTGTGGGTGCATTTCGCCGGCGAGCCGTTGGAACGCGTCGCCGGCCTGCGTCTCGACGGGCGCACCATGCTGGAGGCGGCGGATTTCCAGATTCCGTACGTGCCGAGCGACCTAAAGCTGCTGCTGGGTGACCACGCGCGCGGCACGCGCCTGGCGACGGCGGAGGGCAGTCTCCGGGCGACGCCGACGATGGGGACGTACCGCTGGCGCTGGGGTTGGCCGGCGCGGCGACCGGGCAACTGAGCCGCCCGCTCGCTCAGGGATGCTAGTCGCCCGTCGGCGGGAAGAAGGCGATGTTGGAAAGCCCGTCCACGAGCAGTCCGCAGGCGACGAGCCCGCCGACCAGCAGGAGCGTCTTGCCAGTGGAAATGCGCCGGACCTTGAGGTGGGCGATGTCGGCCGTGGCGATTCGCCGCTCCTGGGCAAACAAGGCACCGGGCTCCACCTTGGTCACCGTGAACCTGAGCGGCGTGCCGTCGCGCAGCACGCAATCGACGCGATCGCCCGGCTTCACGATCGCCGCGATATCGGTGCGCCCGGATCCGGACACGGATTGCACCGAGGTGCAACCGCCGCAAAACACCGCGACGGCAAGCATCGCGGCCACAAAGGAAATCATCCGGCGGGAGAGGAGGGCGGGGGATTTCATGGGGTGAAGGGATTCGGCTAGCGCGGATCGTCCGCCTCCCACTCGGTGGCGACGACAAGGCAGAGGAGAACGAGGACGATGACGGCGAAGAGCATGGCGTTGGTCCGAGCATAGCAGGCGCGGCGCCGCGGGTGTTATTCGATAATGCTGATGTGCCGCATCGGTATTACCGATGGGGGCGCGGAGGGAACAGCGTTGCCACCCGGTCGGCGTCGGCGCAGATTGCCGCGACGGATGAACGTGCATCATCTCGAGCTGTTCTACTACGTGTGCCGGCACCGGGGAATCAGCGCGGCGGTGCGACACATTCCCTACGGCATCCAGCAACCGGCGGTCAGCGGGCAGATGCGGCTGCTGGAGGAGGCGGTGGGGACCAAGCTTTTCGAGCGGAGTCCGTTTCGCCTGACGGCAGCGGGTGAGCAGCTGTACGGGCACGTTCAGCCTTTCTTCGAGAATCTCACGGCCTTGATGATCAAGCTGAGGGCGGAGTCCAAACCCGACCTCCGGATTGGCGGCGCGGAACTCGTGTTGCGCGACCATGTGCCGGCCGTCATGCGGCGCGTGCGCGCCCAGCACCCCGACGTCCGGCTGCGGCTGGACTCGGGTTACCAGGCGCAGGTGGAGGAATGGCTGCGCAACGGGCGGATAGACCTGGCGATCACGTCGCTTGGTGCGCGTCCGCCCGCCAAGCTCCGGCAACTGCCCATGATCCGGATCCCGCTGGTCCTGCTGGTGCACCGGACCGCGCCCTGGACCGACGCCGACGCCCTGCTGGCCCGGAAGAAGATACCCGAACCGCTGGTGGCGCAGCCGGCGGAAACGAGCTTCATGCTGGATTTCCAGCGCGAGCTCAGGCGGCGGAGAGTGGTCTGGCCCCAGGCGGTCGAGGCGACCTCGGTCGAGCTGGTGATGCGCTATGTCGCCAACGGCGAGGGCTTCGGGGTCGTCAACCGCGCGGCCCTGGCCAGCGTGAAGCCGCGCGACGTGCGCGTGCTGCCGCTCCGGGATTTCCCGCCCATGACCATGGGTGCGTTGTGGCGCGGCGAACCCTCGGCGGTCTTGCGCATGGTCATCCGCGAGGTGCAGCACTACGCGCAGCGGACGTTTCCCGAATGGGCCGTGCCGGGTTTGCTGCCGTGAGCCGGCGGCTCAGGCCGCGGCCGTCAGGTTGGGCATCGGGACCGCGAGCGTCGCCGCGAGCGCGCGGTAGAGCTCGCCCTCGGCCTCGGTGATCGTGCCGTCGCTGCCGATGACGTGGGCCGCGGCGACGAGGAGGCGCTTCTTGATCACGAGGGAGCTGGCGGCGAGCTTGTCGAGGGCCGCGTCCACCTCTGCCAGGCCGCTCGCCTCGCGGGGCAGCAAGGCGAGGCGGTCCGCGAGCATGGGCAGCTGCGCCGCCCCCGCGGCAAACGCCGCGGCGGTGTCGGCCGGGGTGAGATCGGCGAGCGCGGAGAGCACGACGGCGATTTCGCGCGCCACCGCGCTGAACGAATCGAATTGCACCGCCTGCGACGGGTCGCGGCCGCCCCGCAGCTGCGTGAGGAGCATCTTCTGCAGCGCGAACTCGAACGGCGTGACGATGCCGTCCGCCTGGATGAGCTCGTCCAGGGTGGCGGCGAATCTTTCCAGCGCCGCGGCCTCGACCGGGCGCAACGCGGGCAGCGCCAGTTGCAGCAGGGGCAGGCGCGCCCCCGGGTCGAGCAGGCTCAGCGCCGAGCGCAGCTGGCCGAGTTCGGCGGCCGCGGCGTCGCCGGCATGACGGGCGACGATCTCCTGCTGCCGGTCCCGCGCGGCGCGGTCGCCATTGAGCAGGAGGCCATAGACCAGCACCTGCGCCGCCGCCGGATCGCGGGTGGCATCGCGCAACCGGGCGGGAATCGCCTCGAGCAGGAGCTGGGCCTGGCGGAAATGGGCCTCGGTGACGGCACCGATGTCCGTCACCACGCGGGCCGGCTGGAACGGCACGCGCGCCCGGGGCAGCGGCGGCGGGATGTCCGCCGGCGCGGCCTGCACCCGCCGGAGGGTTTCGTCGGGGGCGTAACGCGTGCCGCCGCCGAAACCGGCGGTCGCAGAACTCTCATGCGCCACGTCGACGACGGCGGGCGGATCGAAGAGCTTGCCGTCCCATTGCGGCTCGATGGCCCGGATGCGCTCGGCGAGCGGCGGGTGCGTGGCGAGAATCCCGCCGAAGTTCGATTTGAAGGCCTGGGCGAAGAAGAAGTGGCCGATCTCGCCCGCATGGTTGTGGAGCATCGTGCCGCCCAGGGCGTAGCCGCCGATCTTCTTCAGCGCGCCCGTGACGCCGGTGGGATTGCGCGTGAACTGCACCGCGGAGGCGTCGGCCAGGAATTCGCGCTGGCGCGACACCGCGGCCTGGATGAGGCGGCCGAAGAAGTAGCCGATGTAGCCGATCAGGAACAGGGCGAGGCCGATGGCGGCCACGGCGAGGATGCCGCCCCCCTTGTTCTTGCCGCCGCCGGCCCGGACGCGGCCCTGCAGGAGCCCGCGCAGGATGCCGCGGCCGATGAGGCCGATGACGAGGATGCCGAAGATGATGGCGGTAAGCTTCACGTTCAGCCGCATGTCGCCGTTGAGCACGTGGCTGAATTCGTGGCCGATCACGCCCTGCAGTTCGTCCCGCGTGAGCTTCTCGAGCGTGCCCCGCGTCACCGAGACCGCGGCGTCGTTGGTGGTGAGTCCGGCGGCGAAGGCGTTGAGCCCCGGCTCCTCGTCGAGCACGTACACCGCGGGGACCGGAATGCCCGAGGCGATGGCCATCTCCTCCACGACATTGAGGAGCCGGCGCTCGCTGAGGTCGGTGGTCGCCGGGTCGACGCGTCGTCCGCCGACCGACTCGGCGATGGCGCCGCCGCCCGCGCGGAACTGCGACCATTTGAAGAGGGAGGCGATCGCGACGACCCCCGAGGTGCCGAGCGCGATCCAGCAGAACAGGGCCGGGCGCCAGAGCGGGGCGGGCTCGCCAATCGTTTCGTAGCGGGTCGGGCGGGAGCCCTCGGCATAGCGGGAAAACGCCACGGCCACGGCGTAGCTGGTGAGGATCGTGCCCGCCACGGCGAGGACGAACAGGACGACCAGCCACTTGGTGCGGCGCCGGGCGCGATCCTGGGCCTCGAAAAAGTCCATGGGCGGGAGGGACGGCGCGACAGCCGGCCGCTCAGGCCGGCTCGACGACGACCGCGGTGCCGTAACAGAGCACCTCGGTCACGCCGGCGGCCACCTCGGTCGCGTCGTACCGCAGCCCGATGACGGCGTTGGCGCCGAGCTCACGCGCGTGCGCGCACATCCGCTCGTACGCGTCCTGCCGCGCGTGTTCGCACAGTTCGGTGTACAGCGTGATGTCGCCGCCGAAGATCGTCTGGAGGCTGGCGCCGAAGTTGCCGATGACGGACCGCGAACGGACCACGATGCCGCGCACCGTGCCCAGCTCCTTGACCACGCGGTGCCCGGCGAGCGAGGGATTGGTGGTGTTGAACATGGCGCGCCGCGGCTCAGGTGAACTTCACCTTCGGGGCCTCGCGTTCGGCCGCGTTCTCGACCTGGAAGAGCTGCGCCTCGGCGAAATTGAACAGGCCGGCGATGAAGTTGGTCGGGAAACGCTCGCGGGTCGTGTTGTAGCCGGTGACCGCGTCGTTGTACGCCTGGCGGGCGAAGGAGATCTTGTTCTCGGTGGAGGTCAGCTCCTCGGTGAGCTGCATCATGTTCTGGTTGGCCTTGAGGTCGGGGTACTGCTCCGAGACGACCATCAGCCGGGAAAGGGCGCCGGCGAGGCCCGACTCCGCACCCAGCAGGCCTTTCATCGCGGCGGCGTCGGCGGGATTGGCGGCCGCGGCCTTCGAGGCGGCGTAGGCGGTGTTGCGCGCGGCGATGACCGCTTCGAGGGTCTCGCGCTCGTGCTTCAGGTAGCCCTTGGCGGTCTCGACGAGGTTCGGGATGAGGTCGTACCGGCGCTTGAGCTGCACGTCGATCTGGGCGAAGGCGTTCTTGAAGCGGTTGCGCAGGGTGACGAGGCCGTTGTAGGCGCCGATGATCCAAAACGCGAAAAGGACGGCGATGCCGGCCAGGACAAGGAGAAGGACGAGGGCGATGCTCATGGGGAAGAAATGTGAACCGATCAGCGGTTCATGTGTCCGAAGCGGCCCGAACGCGCGAGAAATTTCATGTTATACCCCGGTCGACACTTTGGAGCAGGCGGCGCTTGCCAGCCTTCGGCGCGAGCGGCACGATGCGTCGCCAAATGAAGCTGCTGGTTCGTTCTCTCCTGATGGTCGCCGGCGTGGCGGCGGTGCGATTGGCGGCGCAGGTGGCGGGGCCCAGTCCGCTCGCATCGGAGCAGGCGGCCGTCCAGGCGCTGCCGGGCGGCTGGATGGTGGCCGAGCACCGGGCGGACCGCGCGCTGCTGAACGGCTTCCCGGCGACCGCCGCGGGGATCTATCGGGACCTCCTGGGTGACCGCAGCCTGCCGCCGGAGAGCCGGCAGCGGATGGTCCTCTCGTGGGTGACGGCCGAGCTCGATGCCGGCGATATTGGCGCCGCGGAGAAGGCCCTGCAGGAATACGACGGCCCGCGCGGCAGTGCGTACCAGCTGCGGGTGGGATTGCTGGCGGTCAACAGCCGCCGCATCGGCCCAGCCAAGAGCGCGCTGGCCGCCGGTCGGGTGGAGGACCTGTCTGAAGTGGACCGGGGCTGGTGGTATTTCCTGCAGGGCGCCGTGGCGGATGCCGACGGGGAGATCGCCCAGGCCAACGCGCTGTTCGACCAGGCGATCCGCAGCGCGACCGCCGAGTTGCAGCGCGCGCGGTTTGTCCTCGCCCAGGAGCAGGCCCGGTTGCGCAGTGCGCCGGCGAGCGAGTCGCAGCTCGCGACGCTGCGGAGCAACATGGACAAGTTCCCCGGACAACGCTCGGGATTCGACTTTGCGCGCTCCTATGCCGCCGCGCTGGCCGGCCTCGGCCGCTCGGCGGAGGCCCAGGCGGTCCTGAACCGCCAGCTGACGATGGTGCCGCCCTCGGAGCGCAACGTGACGGACCAATTGCGCCTGATGCTCGGCCTGATCGCGGGCGGGAGCAGCCAGCCCGGCCGGCAGGCGTTCCGGCAGCTGCTGCGGGACGCCCAGCGGGCGGAGACCCAGCGGATCGCCCTGCAGTTGCTCGTGCGCGGCGCGCAATCCCCGGGGGAACGCGAGCAGTTGCGGCGCGACCTCGGCGAGTTGATTGCCGCCCCGACGCCGCACCAGATCATCGAGGACCTCTTCCTGGTCCGGGCGCAGCTGGCGCTGACCGACAAGGCCTACGTGCCGGCGGAAGAGGATGCGCGCATCCTCCTCGAGCGCTTTCCCAATTCCGCGCTCAAGTCGTCGGCCCTGGGTGTCCGGCTGGCCGTGGCCTGGGACCTGAAACGCTACCGCACCGCGGCGGATGTAATCGCGCAGTTGCGGACCGTGCTGGTGCCCGGGCGGGAGCGGGCCGAGCTGGCGGTGCTGCTGGCGGAGGCGTTCTTTCGCGCCGAGGACTACCGGAATGCGGCGGACGCCTACGAGGCGGCGCTGCACGAGGCGCCGCTGGCGGCGCCGGCCGGGGTCCTGATCTTCCAGCGGGCCTTGGCCGAGATGCGCGCGGATCGCCTCGAGGCCGCGGCGCAGCAGCTCGACGCGGCGGCGTCCGACGCGAGTTTCGACGCGGTGAACCGCTGGCAGGCGGAGTGGAATCTGGTCAAGGAGATGCAGGTGCGCGGGCAAACCCAGGCGGCGGCGGCGCGGGTCGAGCGCCTGCTCGCCGACGGCAGCCCGACCGTGCCGGAAGAGCTGCGCATCCGGCTGCTTTGGTTGCGCGCCAAACTCTCCTACGACAACGGCCAGCCGGATGCCGCGTTGCGACAGGCGGACGAGCTGCTCGGGCAGCTGGCGCCGTCCAAGCTGGAGGCCACGCTGCGGGCGAATGTCACCAGCACGACCCTGCTGTTGAAAGCGCAGGCGCTGTTGGCGGCGGATCACGGCAACGAGGGCTTCGCGGTGCTGGACAAGTTGCGGGCGGACTTCCTGGGCACGCCGGCAGCGCAATATTCCTACCTGGAGCAGGCGGGTTACTTCACGCGGCACGGCGATCTCGCCGGCGCCCAGCGCGTGCTCATCAACTTCGTGGACCGGGAGGAATACAAGCGCAGCGAATATGCCCCGCTGGCCTTGTACCAAGCCGCGCTCATCCTCGAGCGCCAGGGCCTGGACCGCCAGCTGCGCGAGGCGTACACGCTGCTCGAACGGTTGATCACCGATTACCCGGGGGACGGCCTGGTGTTCAGCGCCCGGATGAAACAGGGCGACCTACTGCGGAAATTGAACGATTTTCCCGCCGCCCGCCGCGTGTACGAGTATCTCGTCAACAATTATCCCGGACACCCGGACGAATTGCTGGCGCAGCTGGCGCTGGCCGACAGCCTCTTCGCCCAAGGGGCGAACAGCGTCGCGAACTACGAGAGCGCCTCGACGATCTTCGAACGGCTCCGCGACCTCCCGTCGGCGCCGGTCGATTTGCGGGTCGAGGCGGGTTTCAAGTGGGGCTACGCGCTCGCCAAGCGCGGCCAGGCGGCCAAGGCGCAGGCGGTTTTCTGGTCGGTCGTGGACACCTTCCTGCTGGATCCCGCCCAGGCCGCGAAGCTCCGCGCCAAGGGCCGGTGGTGGCTTTCAAAATCCCTGCTGGAACTCGCGCAACTCCACGAGGAGGCCGGTCGCGTCGACGAGGCCCAGCGCGTTTACCAGCTGATCATCGACAACCGCCTCAGCGGCTCCGCCCTGGCGCAGGCGAAACTGGCGCGATTCCGCCCGGCCGGAGCGGGCACGCCGTGAGCTTTCGGATTTACGCACCGGCCGGCCGCCGCATGATGCGCGCAATTTCATGACCGCTTTCAGCTACAGCATTTTTGCGAAGGGCGGCCCCGTGATGTGGCTGCTGGTTTTCCTCGGGCTCGTCGCCGTCGTGGTGTTCGTCGAGCGGACGCTCTTCCTGCACCGGGCGCAGATCCGCTCGACCGAGTTCCTCAACGGCATCAAGAACCTCCTGCAGAAGGACCGGCTGATGGAGGCGATGACCCTCTGCGCGGAAACCCCGGGACCGGTGGCGAAGCTGGTCCAGGCGGGATTGCGTCATGCGCGCGACGACGAGCAGGCGATGCGCTTTGCGGTGCAGGAGGCGGCGCTCGCGGAATTGCCGCTGCTCGAGCGGCGGATCAGCGCGCTCGCCGCGGTGGCGCAGATTGCGCCTCTGTTCGGGCTGCTCGGCACGCTGTTGGGCATGATCAAGACCTACGGGTTGTTCAGCCAGGGCGGCAACTATGCCACGCCGGCGGTGCTCGCCGGCGGCATGTGGGAGGCTCTGCTGACGGCCGCGGCCGGACTGGCGGTGGCCATCCCGGCGCACCTCGGCCGGCATTTCCTCAGCGGGCGGGTGCGGGCGCTCGTGCAGGACATGGAGTGGGTGGGGAATGAGATGATGCGCTACCTGTTGCGCGAGCATCGCGAGCACGGCGCCGAGGGAAAATGATCACGCGCCCACTCGAATTGCAGTCGCGCCTGAGTCCGCCGCCGCGGGACCTCGATTTCTTCGCATGGGTGAACGTCGGGGTGATCGTGTTGTTCTTCGGGTTGCTCGGCTCGCGATTCGTGCTGGCGCCCGGCATGCCCATCGGGGTGACCGACGAGAGCCTTGCTTTGCCGGAAGTGAACGGGGCGGTCGATGGCGCGGTGCCCGCCGCGGTGGTGGTGAGTTACCGCCGGGACAACGTGATTCTTTTCGAAGGCGGCATGTACACCGCCGCGGAGTTGCGCAAACACCTCCAAGCCTATGCCGCCGAGCACCCGCACGCCGTGCTGCTGGTGCGGGCCGACCGGCAGGTCTCCATGCAGTCGTTTCTCCAGCTCTGCGAAATGGCCCGCGAGGTAGGCTTCGCCAAGGTGCTCGCGGCAGCCGAGCAACCGCCCGCGGACGGTCTGCCGCAATGATCGCGTCGTGAATCCAGCGGGCAAGCGAATGAAACGCCGGGTCTGGATCGGGGGCCTTTTTGCGGTCCTGGCGGTTGGGGGGTGGATCTTTTGGACGGAACGCAGCCAGACTGCATCGCTCACCCGACCCGCGGATCGGCAACCGTTCGTCCGTCTCGCGGGATCGAGCGGTGAGGCGCAGGACGCGGTTCTGCGGGAGAAAGCCGATCTGTTGGATCCCACTCCCCTGTTCTTTCCCACCGAGCACAATTTTGGACAGCGTCCCCTCCGGGAGGACCGCCTCAAACAACCGGGACAGGTTTTTGGAAGTTTCGACCCCAAGTTTGCCATCAGCAGCGGGGGACTGTCGCTATATGGCCAGGAAGTCGCAAACGTGCCAGAAAAGCTTTCCGATGTGCTGACCTCGGGCGACGAAGCCCCGTTTGACGGTTTTGGAAGGTATGATCGCGACAGATTTGCCCTCCCGGTCCGATCCGGATTCTTGGAAGTGCGCGATGCTTTGAATGGTAATGTCGTTATCAACCAATCTCTTGCGGGACTATCGATGCCGCGGACGGACGCTTCTCCGGTGGAATTTCTCGTTGTCGTGTCTCCGGCTGGCATGGTCGGCGAACCATTCTTGGTTAGCGGATCGGAGTGGGACGAGGTCGACTCCTATCTGCGAAACTACCTGATCAAAACCTACCGCCTGGGAGAGCGGTTGCTTCCCGGGAGCTACCGTGTCTCGATCGGAGCGTAGGTTTTTCGGGAATTCGCGAAGAATCTAGTTGACGGCCCTTTTTGAGAGCCATTCCTTCGTCGTTCTCTTTGTTTATTGCCAGTGCTTTGGTCTGCCCAGATAGCTCAGTTGGCAGAGCACGTTCTTGGTAAGGACGAGGTCGCCGGTTCGAATCCGGTTCTGGGCTCCAGGCAGCGTCGGTGATCTTCGACGTTAATTAAGATCAACAACTTCAACCGCAACCACATACTCCAAGCTCCAAATGGCTAAAGGAACATTCGAACGCAAGAAGCCGCACGTCAACGTCGGCACGATCGGTCACGTCGATCACGGCAAGACCACGCTGACCACCTCGATCCTCGCCGTGCAGGCCCGCAAGGGTCTGGCCGAGGTCAAGACCTACGCAGATATCGCGAAGGGCGGTACCGTGCGTGACGCTTCGAAGATCGTGACTATTTCGGTTGCGCACGTCGAATACGAGTCGGACAAGTGCCACTACGCGCACGTCGACTGCCCCGGACACGCTGACTTCGTGAAGAACATGATCACGGGCGCCGCCCAGATGGACGGTGCGATCCTCGTGGTCTCCGCTGCGGACGGCCCGATGCCCCAGACCCGCGAGCACATCCTCCTCGCCCGCCAGGTTGGCGTGCCGAAGATCGTCGTGTTCCTCAACAAGGTCGACCTCATTGACGACAAGGACCTCCTCGACCTCGTTGAAGAGGAAATCCGCGACCTCCTTACCAAGTACCAGTTCGACGGCAAGAACGCGAAGATCATCCGTGGTTCCGCCACCGCCGCGCTCGAGGGCAAGCCCGAGGGCGAGGCCGCGATCCAGGCGCTCATGGAGGCGATTGACGCCGAGATTCCCGAGCCGCAGCGCGAGCTCGACAAGCCCTTCCTCATGTCGGTCGAAGACGTGTTCTCGATCACCGGCCGCGGCACCGTCGCGACGGGCCGCATTGAGCGCGGCATTGTGAAGCTCAACGAGACCGTCGAAATCGTCGGCCTCCGCGACACGACCACCACGGTCGTCACCGGCATCGAAATGTTCCGCAAGCTCCTGGATCAGGGCCAGGCGGGTGACAACGTCGGCATCCTCCTGCGCGGCATCGAAAAGGATGGCATCGAGCGCGGCCAGGTCATCGCCGCCCCGAAGAGCATCAAGCCGCACAAGAAGGCCAAGGCCGAAATCTACGTCCTCTCGAAGGACGAGGGTGGCCGTCACACGCCGTTCTTCAATGGCTACCGCCCGCAGTTCTACTTCCGCACGACGGACGTGACCGGCGTGGTCAACCTGCCGAAGGGCGTCGAGATGATCATGCCGGGCGACAACATCTCGGTCGACATCGAGCTGATCGCGCCCATCGCCATGGAGAAACTCCAGAAGTTCGCCATCCGTGAAGGCGGCCGCACCATCGGTGCCGGTCGTGTCACCGAGATCGTCGAATAAGCGTCTTAATCAACTTCCGACTGACGCCGCCGGGGCTCCTTTTTGGGGTCCCGGCTGTGTCGTCTAAAAGAAATAAACACAGGGGTGTAGCTCAATTGGTAGAGTAGCGGTCTCCAAAACCGTTGGTTGGGGGTTCGATTCCCTCCGCCCCTGCCACCATCG
>CAYMSE010000223.1:0-5294 GCA_964392935.1 uncultured Oleiharenicola sp. | reverse complement strand
GAGGGCAACCCGAAGCACCAGTTCAATCACTGCCTCGCCGACTACATCGCGCCGCGCGACTCCGGCCGCCTCGACTACCTCGGCGGCTTCGCCGTAACCGCCGGCCATGGCGTCGAAAAGCTCGCCGCCGAATTCAAGGCCCAGCACGACGACTACTCCGCCATCCTCGCCCAAGCCCTCGGCGACCGCCTCGCCGAAGCCCTAGCCGAGTTGATGCACAAAAGGGCCCGCGATTTTTGCGGCTACGGCAAAACCGAGAACCTCGAGATGAAGGACATCATCCGGGAAAAATACCGCGGCATCCGCCCCGCCCCCGGCTACCCCGCCTGCCCGGACCACACCGAGAAGCCAGTCCTCTTCGACCTGCTCAACGCCACCGCGGCCACCGGCATCGTCCTCACGGAATCGAACGCCATGCACCCGCCGAGCAGCGTCAGCGGCCACTATTTCAATCATCCCGAGTCCAAGTACTTCGCCGTCGGCAAACTAGCGAAGGACCAGGTAGAGGACTACTCCGCGCGCAAGGGCCAGCCGATTGCCGAGTCCGAAAAATGGCTGGCTCCATACCTCGACTTTTGAGCGGCGGTATTCTTGCCGGGCCGCAGCCTTGGCGAAGGACGGTCAATCACCCCGACTCCAAATACTTCGCCACCGGCAAACTGGCGAAAGATCAAGTCACCGACTACGCCGCACGGATGGGCATTCCGCCCAAAGATCCAGAAAAGTGGCTGGCTCTCTACTTGGACTACTGAGCCACTTGTCGCGCCGTAGCCTTGGCGCAGGCAGACCAGCAAGATCGCGAATGACCGAGTCGAGGACTACACCCTCCGAAAGGAGCAGTGGGCTGAAGTTTCGGAACGCCGGCTCGCTCCGAATTTCAACTAGGAGCCGACAAAGGAGCAGATTCTATCTTCCATCCCCCTGGATTCCTGAATATGCGTCCTGTCGATGGCAGGAAATGCTTATGTGCTACTTTGGAACCTGCATACTGATCGGGAGCAGATTCTTGCACCTGGAATCACGCTTCGCCCGCTCAAGCAGAAAATTAACGTCATTGATTTAGCGGCAGCCGGTGCATCGGGTTTTAGAGAATGGGCAGTATTGGAACCGCTGGCTGATCGATGCCATTGTGAAATAGAATCAGCTCATGATGCCGCTGTCGCGCCTGCGCCCGATGCTTTAGGTCGAGCATGGCTGGCCAATTGTCTTTTTGTGCTCCGTGGCAGTGGAGCGTTCCTGTCTGTCGCACATTCCTATTACACATGGAACCAAGTCGCTGGAAGCGCTGAAAGACAAAGAATCTCGGGAACAAAACTCCCGACTTTCACAGGGCGATTATTGGAAGATTACCGAGTTCGTTTTATCTTATGCGATGTAACCAACAGACACAATGTGACTGCAGCAGATGTTGAGTGGATGCGCACATACTATGAACGCTTCGAAAAGCTATTGATAAAATCCAAGAAAGTAGCGTTCGCGTTAGTTGCTAGTGTCGATTGGAGATATGCCCACGATCAAAGAACAGCAATTGCCAGAATCTGGAGCGGCATTGAATCACTGCTCGGTATATCTGTGGAGATTGTCTACCGACTTTCCATAACTTCTGCTTCCCTCCTAAAGCCGCGTGGACCTGAGCGCATTGCCTATTATGATGCGATAAGGAAACTTTACGGAATTCGATCAAAGGCGGTTCACGGAGACGAAATTCCAGAGGAAAAACTTAATGCCGGCCTAAATGATTCGTTTATCCTCCTTCGAGATTTGCTCATCGCGGCGGCTGACCGCGGGAGCGAGTTTAGTGAAGATGATATCAAGCTAGCCATGATGGGATAGGAGAGCCGAGCCAATGGGCAGGCCCGAATGTTTTGAGCCGGATCATTCCTCCGCTGGCCCCGACACTTTGCGTCTCTGCGTGAGGCTTGCTCCCCCGCCCGGACCGTCCATCGCGGCCCGCGACCGCCGATGGAGATTGGGGTGAACCGGGGCAACGGCGGAATACTTGTAACCTGACGAGCCCACCGCGTGTTGTCTTGTCAGAACCTCAAACCCAGGACCCGACATGTATGCCAACTTCATGGGACTGAAGTCCATCTCCCCGGCCGACCTGAACCAGCTGATGCTGGCCGAGCCGATCACCGTCATCGACGTCAACGCCCCGGAGCGCTGGCGCGAGACCCATGTCCCGGGCGCCAAGAACCTCGACCCGGAGAGCTTCAAGGCCAAGGACCTGCCCGCCGACAAGGCCGACACCGTGGTGTTCTACTGCTCGAATTTCCTGTGCAGCAAGGGACCCAAGGCGGCCAGCCGCGCGAAGAAACTCGGCTTCGCCAACGCCATGGTCATGTCCGCCGGCCTCAAGGGCTGGCTCGAAGCCAAGCTGCCTGTGCATTCGGCCGCAGAACGGCAGGCCGCTCCCAAGAGTCAGGCGGCGTAGGTTGGGGCGACCGCCCCGGGCCTCCCGCACCCAACCGCGTGCGCCGCACGGCTCGCGATCAATCCTGGTCGACCACTTTCACGCGGGCGGCAAATTCGGCGTCGGGCGAGATTCGGACCTTCCGTCCGCTCGTCGTGGTGAGGCGGCGGAGCGTCACCCGTTCGGTGAGTGGATAGGGAAAGGGCCGGGCCGCCGTGGCCGGCGCCGGGCCGTCGGGATCCGAGAACAAAAAGGGGCCTTGGTAGTTCTGCGGATGCTGGCGGTCGTCGATCACCAGGCCGTCGATGGTGATCTCCCTCGGCATGAAGCAGGGATAGCCGAAATCGTGCTGCCCGTTGTTGCCCGCGCTGAGCAGGTGCGGCTGGAGCGGCGCGCCGCAGCCGGGAAGCCACCGGCAGTTGCGGATCACGACCGTGCCTTCCCAGGTGCTGCCATAGTCGGAGCGCAGCGTGACGAAGGTGCGGCCGTGCGACGTCGTGTCCGCAACCGTCAGCGTCCCGCGGCCGATCGCGTTGATGCCGACGTAGCCGATCGTGCAGCCGCGGATCGTGTAGGTGCCGGAGACTCCCTGGTGCGTGTCCATGCGCGAGAGCGTGCAGTTCTCCAGCAGGATGTTCTTGCAGAAATTCGTGCCGATCACGCCCCAGCGGGTCGGGTCGCAGATGTCGTCCATGCGCACGCCGATCATCGTGAAGTTGACCACCTCGTTGGCGTCCAGGTCGTAGCTGCCCATGCTCACCGGCTTCCCGGCGGCCCCGATCGTCGAGTACGTCTTGTGCCCGGTGACGAGGCAGTCGCGCAAGGTGACGTTGGCGCAGCCCTGCGCCGAGAGGAAGCCGCGGTAGGGATGGCCGAATTCGCCCTCCCCCACGACGTGGTGCGTCAGCCCCTCGACGATCGTGTTTGAACGGGTGATGACGATGTTGCGCTGCCAGTAGTTGTATCCCACTTCCTGTTTCATCCGGTTGGCCGTCGTCGTGAAGATCCCGCCCCGGAGCACCAGGGGCCGCTCGTCGATCGGGCGGGCCTCCACTTGGGTGACCGTGTCGTAGTCCCAGTCGATGTCGCCCTCGATGGCGCCGTCCCGCCGGAGGATGAAGCAGTCGCGCTGGGCCGAGCCGTTGTTCTGGTTGAGCCCCTCGCGAATGTAGCGCTTCCGGTGGCTGTTCTCCACCCGCACCCAGCAGTCGCGCCCGGGCCGCACGTCGAGCCGCCGCTGGTCCCGCGACAGCCGCGGAATCGTGAGTTTCACGGGTTCCAGGAGCGACTGCACGGCAAAGAGCGGGATGCGGTGATTCTCGACGTCGGTATCGTCGATGATGAAGCGCGAGGTACCCCAATCGGTGTCGGTCGCGATGATCGCAGAGAGTGCCCGCCGGCCGAGGTGGTAGGTGGCCCCGGCTTTCGTCTTCACCGGCAGCCCGTGGGCGTTGGCGAAGGCATGGGCCTTGACGATGGCCGGCAGGTCGTCGGCGATGCCGTCACCGACCGCGCCGAACGCCTCGTAGTCGACCGGCCGGTCCGCAAATCCCACCGGCTCGCCTTCGGCAGCAAAGCCAACCACCAACGACGCCGCGAGCCCCGCAAGCCACCGCCGGATTTTCCGGGGGCCGCGCATCAGGCATGATGGAACCGGCGATCGCGAAGCGCACGACATAGGAGAGCGAATGGGTCTGTCCCAAGACACCTCCCGGAGGAAGCGCCGTCAAACCCTACTCTTCGGCCGCCCGCGCGCCAGCGCGACGAGGCACAGTGCTCCGACAAAATACAGGCTCGGCGCGCCCCCACCCCCGCCTCCGCCGCCGGGCGCGGGCGTCGGGGTCGGCGCGGGTTGCGTGACCGTGAGCGTCGCGGCGTTGCTCGTTGCGGTGCCCGCGGAGTTCGTGGCAACGACGCGATAGTTTCCGGCGTCGGCCGCTGTCACGCTCGTCAGTCGCAGCGTGTCGCCGGTCGCGCCGGGCAGGTCGACGCTGTTCTTCTGCCACTGCAGCGTCGGCGCGGGCTGGCCGGTGACGGTCACGCGGAACGTAGCCGAACCGCCCGCGGCGACGCTCGCCGATGCGGGATGCGTCGTGATGGCCGGCGCGGTCGCGGTCTCCGCGCTCGTATAGACGCGGACCCAATCCACCTCCAGCGCCTGCGGGAAAGCCGTCGAAGCATCCGGCGCTCCCGGCCATTCGCCGCCCACGGCGAGATTCAGGATGATGAAGAACGGCTGGTGGAACTCTTCGCGCGCCGGCCACGCCGCCGGATCGATGCTGATCCTCCCGGCCTCGACCCCGTCCACCTTCCAGATGACGGCCGCGGGGGTCCATTCGGCCTCGAAGACATGGAAGTCATCGTGGAAGACCGCCGGATCCGGCAGTTCGACGCGGCCGATGCCGGCCGAGGTGTGCCCGTTCTGGTCCCAATGCAGTGTGCCGTACACCGAGTCGTCGCGATCCTCGCCGCCGCCGATCATCTCCATGATGTCGATCTCGCCGCAACGCGGCCAGCCGACCGTCGTGATGCTGTTGCCGAGCATCCAGAACGCCGGCCACATCCCCTGCCCCCGCGGCAGCCGCATGCGCGCGGCCACCTTGCCGTAGGTCCAGGAATGCAGGCCCTGGGTTTTCAGGCGCGCCGAAGTGTAGCCGCCGCCGGCCTCCTTGAGGGCGACGATCCGCAGCATGCCGTCGCTCACGAGCGCGTTCTCGGCCGTGTAGGTCTCGAGCTCGGCGTTGCCCCACCCGCCGCCGCTGAGGTCGTAGGTCCAGTTGGCGCGGTTGACCGCAGTGCCGTCAAACTCGTCGGCCCCCGCGAGCGTCCACCCCGGACCCGGCGTCCAGGTGTCGCCCGCCGCCAGCGCGGGCCGCGGGGA
>CAYMSE010000222.1:0-4203 GCA_964392935.1 uncultured Oleiharenicola sp. | reverse complement strand
CCGAGAAGGCGCCGCCGCCGTGGCGGCCCCCGCCCCCGGAGGTGTCGACGATTATCTTGCGGCCGGTCAGGCCCCAAACGCCCTGCGGACCACCCCCCCCCAAGCCACCGGTCGGGTTGATCAGGTACTCGGTGTTCTTGTTCAGCATCCGGGACGGGATCACCTTCTTGATGACGTTTTCGATGAGGTATTTTTCGATCTCCGCGTGCTCCACCTCGGGCGTGTGCTGCGTCGAGATGACCACGTTGACGACCTCGTGCGGCGTGTCGTTCTCGTAGCGGATCGAAACCTGGGACTTGGCGTCCGGACGGAGCCACTTCACCTTGCCGCTCTTGCGGAGCTTGGTCAGCTCGCGGCCGAGGCGGTGGGCGAACATGATCGGCGTCGGCATCAATTCCGGCGTCTCGTTGCAGGCGTAGCCAAACATGATGCCCTGGTCGCCGGCGCCCTGCTCCGCGGTCTTCTTGCCCTTCACCTTGCGGGCATCGACGCCCTGCGCGATGTCGGGCGACTGGCGCGTCAGGTAATTGTTGATGAACACCTGGTCGGCATGGAAGACGTCGTCATTGTTCACGTAGCCGATCTCACGGATGGCATCGCGCACGATGGCCTCGTAATTGAGCTTCGCCTGCGTGGTGATTTCGCCGGCGAGGATCACCATGTTGGATTTCACCATGGTCTCGCAGGCCACGCGGCTGTGTTTGTCCTGCGCCAGGCAGGCATCCAGCACGCTGTCGGAAATCAGGTCCGCGACCTTGTCCGGATGGCCTTCGCCGACGGACTCGGAGGAGAAAACAAAGGAGTTTGCCATGACGCACAAGAACGGCACGCCGGGGCGTCAGGCAAGTAAAATATCATCGCATCGGGATTCCATGATACAAAGCGACGCTTCCCGAAAATTCGTCCTTATGCCGGGGTAAAGTCGTGCCGTTTAGCTGGCTGCGTAACCGCCATGAGTGAGCCCCCCGATTCGACCCGGCCCGAACTGGCCGGCCGCCGCATTCTGATCGTCGACGACGATCGGCTGAACGTGCGCATCCTCAGCGGCATCCTCAAGCCGGAAGGTTTTGAGCTGGGTGCCGCACATTCCGGCGAAGAGGCTCTCAGCCAATACGAAACGTTCAATCCGGACCTTGTCCTGATGGACGTGATCATGCCCGGCATGAACGGATTCGAGGCCTGCCGCGCCTTGCGGCAACGCCACGGCGCAGCGCTCGCTCCTGTCATCTTCATCACCGCCAAATCCGAATCCGACGACGTGGTCGAAGGACTTGCCGCAGGCGGCGTCGACTACCTCCCGAAGCCTTTCAAGGCCCGCGAGGCCATGGCGCGCCTCCGCACGCACCTGCAGAATCGACTGCTCCATGAACAGCAGCGCCAGCTCGTCGCGCAGTTGAGCACCGCCAACACGGCCAAGAACCGGTTGCTCGGCATGGTCGCCCACGATCTCCGGAATCCCCTCGCCTCGATCCGCGGCCTCACCGACTTCCTCTGCGACGGCACCGTGGGCGAACTCACCCCCGACCAGCTCGACCTCGTGAAGACGATCCAGGAGACGAGCCATTCGATGCTCACCATGGTCAACGAGCTCCTTGACCTGTCCGTGATCGAGTCGGGCGAGCTCAAGATCCAACCCGAGGAGCGGCCGATCGCCGAGCTGCTCAACAAATCCGTTTACCTGAACAACATCAACGCGGCCAAGAAGGGCTCGCGCATCGAGGTCGAGAACGCCGCGGATGCGATCCTGCGCATCGACGCGGACAAGGTGAAGCAGGTCGTCGACAACCTCCTGAGCAACGCGATCAAGTTTTCGCCGCCGAACTCGACCATCAAGGTGCGGGCCCAGCGCGGCGACGGCCAGTTCTCGGTGCTCGTGCGCGACCAGGGCCCGGGCATCCCCGCAGGCGAGCGCCACAAGCTGTTCAAGGATTTCGGCCAGACCTCCGTCAAGCCCACCGCCGGCGAAAAGAGCACCGGCCTCGGCCTCGCGATCTGCAAGCGCATCATGGAGTCGCACGGCGGCAGCATCGCCGCCGAGAGCGTGCCCGAGGGCGGCTCCATCTTCCGCATCACCTTCCCCCTCGCCGCATGAACTATCCCCAGACCATCCTCCTGACGGACGACGAGGCCCACATCCGGAAATTCATCGGCCTGATCCTCCGCAAATTCGACAATCCCCGCATCCTCGAGGCGGGCGACGGGGCCCAGGCCGTCGCGCTCTACCAGCAGCACCAGCCCGACATGGTGCTGCTCGACGTCAACATGCCCAACCTCGACGGCGTCCAGGCCCTCGGCCTCATCCGCGCCGCCGACCCGGACGCCGTCGTCGTGATGCTCACCTCCCTGGCCAACCGGCACACGGTCGAGGAGTGCCTGCGGCTCGGCGCCGTCGACTACATCCGCAAGGACACGCCGCGCGACGAAATGACCGCCAAGTTCGAGCGCATCATCGCCGAATGCTACGGTGAGGAGGTCCCCGCATGAATCCGGCGGCCCGCGACGAAAGCACGACGTGGACCGACCCCGGACTGGCGGGCGTCCGTTACTCCCTGCCGCAACTCCTCCGCGAGGTGCAGCTCGAGCGCAACGCCCCGGCCTTCGCCATGGAAAAGCTCGAACAGGTGGAGATCGCCAAGCTCTTCCAGAAAAACCGCCCCCGCCGTGTGCTCAAGTCGCGCAAATAAGGCCTTCCTCGAATTGGTGCGCGCCGCACCCAACTTCGACTTCCACGCGGAACTCGAGGAGACCGGCCGCGCCCACGGGGCCGGCACGCTCGCCCACCTCCAGGCCATCATCGACCAGAAGATCCTCACCAAGGACGAGGCCTGCCGGCTCTGGGCCAACTCGATCGGCATCGCCTATGTCGACGTGCTCGCCTCCGCCATCACCGAGGAGGCAGTCGAGAAGATCCCCTTCGTCGTCGCGAAGAAGATCCGCGCGCTCGGCCTGTACCTGATCGATGGCGTGCTGACGGTCGCGCTCGGCTCGCCCGAGGACAAGGACCTGGTCCGGCGCCTCGAGCAGATCACCCAGACGCCCATCAGCCCGGTCTTCTGCCTGCCCTGCGAGATCGATGACGCGATCTCGATCCAATACAGCACCGAGAAGACGCTGACCGACAGCCTCGCCGAGCTCGAGCGCGACAGCTACTTCAGCCACCCCGAGAGCGCCAACGAGCGGCTCGAGGGCCTCGCCGGCTCCGAGACGCTGGTGAAGGTCCTCGACGAGATGATCTTCTTCGCCCTGCGCGAGCGGGCGACCGACGTGCACATCGAGCCGATGGAGATCCAGTCGCGCCTCCGCTTCCGCGTCGACGGCATGATGCGCGAGGTGATGACGTTCCCGCGCAAGCTCCACCGCGCGGTCGTGGCCCGCCTGAAGGTGCTGTGCAACCTCAACATCGCCGAGTCGCGCTTCCCGCAGGACGGGCGCTTCTCGCTGTCGATCGGCACCAGCCAGGCCAACTTCCGCTTCTCCTGCCTGCCCTCGATCCACGGCGAAAAGGTCGTCATCCGCGTCCTGGCCTCCACGACGAGGAAGTCGATGATGACGCTGGACAAGATGCTGATCTCGCAGCCGATCCTGGCGCCGCTCAAGCGCCTGGTCCAGAATCCCAACGGCATCATCTTCGTCACCGGCCCCACGGGCAGCGGCAAGACCACGACCCTCTACGCGGCCCTGAACGAGATCAACGACGCGACCATCAACATCAGCACCATCGAGGATCCCGTCGAAATCCCGATGCAGGGCGTCACGCAGAGCCAGGTGAACGCGCACATCGACCTGAAGTTCGCGACGCTGCTCCGCTCGCTGCTCCGCCAGGATCCGGACGTGATCCTCATCGGCGAGATCCGCGACCTCGAGACCGCCAAGATCGCCACCGAGGCCGCGCTCACCGGCCACCTCGTCTTCGCCACCCTGCACACCAACACCGCGGCCCAGGCCATCGTCCGCCTGATGGAGATCGGCGTGGAGCCCTACATGGTCGCGCCGGCCGTCGTCGGCGTGCTCGCGCAGCGGCTCGCCGCGCGCATCTGCGAGCGCTGCAAGGAGGCCTACTACCCGAGCCGCGAGGTGCTGCTCCGCTATTTCGAGGAGGAGGGACTCACCGAGGTGCCCTTCTACCGCGGCCGCGGCTGCAACCACTGCCGCGGCACCGGCTACAAGGGGCGCATCGCCTTTCATGAACTGATCCTGATCACC